>JAJUFY010000183.1 GCA_029263635.1 Ectothiorhodospiraceae bacterium
CCACCAGGATCGCGACTTTCTTGCCGTTCAGTTTCTGTGCCATTGACTAACCTCCCTGTCGTCGGCCTGCAGGTTGGGGCAGCTCCAAGGCATGCAAGGGAGGTTTTCCGGTAAAGTCGGCGCGACCGACCCAGGACAACCAGGATGACGGATACCTATCACGCGCCGATCCAGTTCACACCGATCGGCGTGATCCGCAGCTGCTTCGATGCCAAGTTCGGCACGCCTAGACAGCCGGGGCTGGTGCCCAGCGCCAGCGCCGAGCTGATCCTGCTGCCCCCCTATGACCAGCCCGGCTGCCTGCGCGGCCTGGAAGGCTGCTCGCACGTGTGGCTGCTGTTCCTGTTCCATGCCAGCGCCGGGCAGGGCTGGGCGCCCACTGTGCGGCCGCCGCGGCTGGGCGGTAACCGCCGCATTGGCGTGTTCGCCAGTCGCTCGCCGTTCCGGCCGAATCCGATCGGACTGTCGGCGGTCGAGTTCGAGGGATTGATCGAGCGGCCCGGCGCGCGCGGCCTGCGGCTGCGGAACCATGATCTGGTCGACGGCACGCCGGTGCTCGACATCAAGCCTTACCTGCCCTACAGCGACAGCCTGCCGCAGGCACGAGCGCCGGCCGGCTTCGAACAGGCTCCGGATCGTCGCCGGGTGGTGTTCTCCGCGGCCGCGGAGGCGGACTTGCATGGTGCGCCGGCCGAGCTGAGGCTCCTGATCGCGCAGACCCTGGCCCTGGATCCGCGGCCGGCCTACCGGCAGGGCGAAAGCGGCCGGTTGCACGGCATGGCGCTGGCGGGATGCAACGTGCGCTGGCGGGTGGTGGACGGCGAGGTGCGGGTCGAGCGCGTCGAGCGCTGAAGACCCGCGGCCGTTGGCAGAGGCGCGCGATCAGGACGCTGCTGCGGCCAAACGGCGGTAGGAGCGGCCGCCTAGCTTCCATGCCCGCACCACCGTCAGGAGGGTTGCGGCGGGACACGGAATCTCCTGGCCGGAGAGTCTGCGTTGTCAGACGCCCAGTTCCGGGTGCATGTGGCGTTCCAGCAGCTCGCGGAACTCGGCGGGGATCTCGATCGCCCGCCGCGCCTTCAGGTCCAGCAGCACCGCCACCGCCTCCGCGGTAGCCAGCGCCTCGCCGGTGCTGAGGTCGAACAGCCAGTGTACGAAGACGTAGGCCTTGCGGCCGACCTGCTTGATGCCGCTGCGCAGCGTCAGCAGGTCGCCGGCCCGGGCCGCCCGGCGGTAGGCGAAGCGGTATTCCAGCGCGGCGCCGCCGATGCCCATCCGCGAGCGGTCGACGCCGTAGATCTGCACCAGCAGGTTGGGAACGGAATCGGACACGATGCCCATGTAGGCCCGCGGCGCCAGCCAGCCGTCAGCGTCGCACATGGCCGGCGACACCATGCCGTGGTAGGTGGCCAGCATGCCGAGCGCGTCGGCCTCGGCCAGCATCGGGCTCGGCCGCGGCGGCTGCAGCTCAAGCCCGCGCGGCGCGCCGTGATCCGGCAGCTCCATCCGCAGGCCTTCGGCAGCGGCCAGGGCGGCGCCGGGCAGCCGGCGCGGGGCGCGGCTGCGTATGTCCTGCAGTTCGGCTTCGATGGTGAAGGTGGCTGCGACCTCGCCGTTAGCGGCATTGGTCATCTCCTGGTAGATGCGCAGCCGGTCCGGCGCCGTCGCCAGCACACCGGAGACTATGCGCAGCGGCGCGCCCGGGTGCTGTTCGCGCAGGAAACGGATGTGGTGCTCACGCGCCACCAGCCGCGCGCCTTCGCGGCGGGTGAAGTCGGGCCCGAGCCCGAGATGGTGGGAGAAGACCGCCAGTGCCGACGCCGATTTGTCGACGTAGAACTGCACGTTCATGTGGCCCATCTGGTCGATTTCCCAGGCCTGGACGCTGTTGCGGTAGACCTCGATCGGTGCTGCCATTGCTACGGATCCTGTTGCTTCCCGGGGGGCTGTTGCGGCGACAGGTTAGCCGGGGACTGTGGTTTTTGTACAAAAAATATCCGGAAAGTGTTGCTGCAAAGCGTCAGGGAGGGTTACCTTTCACGCGTTGCCATCGTTGTTCGGTAGCGAATGCTGTCGCCCGGCAACTTGCCGACCCCGCAGCAGACGGGGTCGCCCCGCGCCACGGAAGCCGCGGGAAACAACAAGTTTATCCGTTTCTGGAGGAGCTCTTCATGCGATTCCTTACTGCCGCGCTGGCTGCTGCCGTGCTGTCGTTCTCGGCATCGGCTTATGCGCAGAAACCCATTGTCATCAAGTTCAGCCACGTCGTCGCCGACAGCACCCCGAAGGGGCAGGGCGCCCTGATGTTCCAGAAGCTCGTGCACGAGCGGCTGGACGGCAAGGTGAAGGTCGAGGTGTATCCGAACTCGCAGCTGTTCGGTGACGCCCGCGAGATGGAAGCCCTGATGCTGGGCGACGTGCACCTCATCGCGCCGTCGCTGGCCAAGTTTGACAAGTTCACCAAGAAGCTGCAGGTGTTCGATCTGCCGTTCCTGTTCGACGACATGGAAGCGGTGGATCGCTTCCAGAACTCGGAGGCCGGCCGCGCGCTGCTGCGCTCCATGGAGAGCAAGGGCTATCTGGGCCTCGCCTACTGGCATAACGGCCTGAAGCAGCTCTCCGCCAACAAGCCGCTGCGGGTGCCGGAAGATGCCAAGGGCGTGAAGTTCCGGGTCCAGAACTCCGACGTGCTGGTCGATCAGTTCCGCGCGGTCGGCGGCAACCCGCAGAAGCTGGCCTTCTCCGAGGTCTACCAGGCGCTGCAGACCGGCACCGTCGATGGCGCCGAGAACCCCTGGTCGAACATCTACTCGCAGAAGTTCCATGAGGTCCAGAAGTACATCACCGAGTCCAATCACGGTCTGCTGGACTACATGGTCCTGACCAACGCGGACTTCTGGAACGGCCTGCCGGGTGACATCCGCACCGAGTTGGAGAAGATCATGGCCGAGGTCACGGTGTTCGTGAACCAGATGGCCGATGACATCAACATGGAGCACCGGCAGAAGATCATCGACAGCGGCCGCTCGGAGATCCTGCAGCTCACCGACGAGCAGCGGGAGGCCTGGCGCAAGGCGATGCAGCCGGTCTGGCAGAAGTACGAGAAGGAAATCGGCGCCGACGTGATCAAGGCTGCATTGGAAGCCAACAAGAAATAAGCGCGTCCCTGTGCCCCGCCTCGGCTCTGCCGGGGCGGGGATCTCGTTCCTTTCCGTACAGCGGTGCGCTTCGGCGCACCGTGGCTTTTGGGGACAGTTATGCTCCGTTTCTACAACCGCCTGGAGGAGCTGCTGATCGCCGCGCTGTTTGCCGGCATGACGCTGCTCACCTTCATCCAGGTTGTACTCCGCTACGTGTTCGGTACGGGTCTGCTATGGGCCCTGGAAGCGACCATCTACATGTTCGCCTGGATGGTCCTGCTGGGGATCTCCTATGGCGTGCGCGAGCGCGCCCACATCGGCGTCGACGCCGCCGTGCGGCTGCTGCCCATGCGCTGGCAGCGGGTGGTCGGCATGATCGGCGTCGTGGTCTGCCTGGTCTATGCCGGCTACATGCTGTACGGCTCCTGGAGCTATGTTGAGCGGCTGCACCGTATGGGCGTCCTGGCAGAAGACATTCCGCTGCCGCGCTGGCTGCTGACCTCCGGGCTGGTGATCGGCATGACCCTGTTCATCCTCCGGCTGCTGCAGGCCGCCTGGGGCATCGTGCGCGGCACCGGTGCGCCGCTGCTGGTCGGCGACGAGGCCAAGGATATCCTCGAAGAATTCGAAGAACACGCGAACAGCGAGGGGGGCTCGCGATGACCATTGCCTTCCTGTTCATCACGCTGTTCGTGCTGCTGCTGATCGGCGTGCCGGTGGCGGTGTCGCTGGGGCTGGCCAGCCTGCTCACCATCGAATTCTTCGGCCGCGACAGCATGGCGTCGCTGGCGCTGAAGTTCTTTGAAACCTTCCAGCACTACACGCTGATGGCGATCCCGTTCTTCATCGTCGCCGGCGCGTTCATGACCACCGGCGGCGTGGCCCGGCGCATGATCGACTTCGCCAACAGCTGCGTCGGCCACCTGCGCGGCGGGCTGGCGATGGGGTCGGGGTTGGCCTGCGTGCTGTTCGCGGCCGTGTCCGGCTCCTCGCCGGCGACCGTGGTGGCGGTAGGCTCCATCGTGATTGCAGGCATGGTGCGGGCGGGCTACACCCAGGAGTTTGCGACCGGCACGGTGATCAATGCGGGCACGCTGGGCATCATGATCCCGCCGTCTATCGTGCTGGTGGTGTACGCCGCGGCGACCGAGACCTCGGTCGGCCGGCTGTTCATGGCCGGCGTGATTCCGGGCATCCTGCTTGGCCTGATGCTGATGGTGACGATCTACGTCATTGCCCGCATCAAGGATCTGCCGCGCCAGCCGCGGGTGCCCTACCGCGAGCGGTTCCGCTACTTCCGCAAGGCGTTCTGGGGCCTGCTGCTGGTGTTCATCATCCTCGGCGGCATCTACGGCGGCGTGTTCACGCCGACCGAGGCGGCGGCGGTGGCGGCGGTGTACGCGCTGTTCGTGGCACTGTTCATCTACCGCGACCTCAAGATCAGCGAGGTGCCGAAGGTGCTGGTGGACAGCGGCAAGGTGTCCATCATGCTGATGTTCATCATCGCCAACGCCATGCTGTTCGCCCACGTGCTGACCACCGAGCAGATCCCGCAGACGATCGCCCGCGGCATCACGGAGATGGGCCTGGAGCCGTGGCAGTTCCTGATCGTGATGAACATCGTGCTGCTGATCGCCGGCAACTTCATGGAGCCGTCGGCGATCATCCTGATCCTGGCGCCGATCTTCTTCCCGATCGCCACCCAGCTCGGCATCGACCCGATTCACCTGGGCATCATCATGGTCGCCAACATGGAGATCGGCCTGGTGACGCCGCCGGTAGGCCTGAACCTGTTCGTCGCCTCCGGCGTGACCGGCATGCCGATGATGCAGGTGATCCGGGCGGCACTGCCGTGGCTCATGGTGCTGCTGGTGTTCCTGGTGATC
>JAJUFY010000209.1 GCA_029263635.1 Ectothiorhodospiraceae bacterium
GGAAGCGGCCGGCTACGTCCACTGGGGAGCGACCAGCCAGGACGTGATCGACACGGCGCTGATGCTGGTGGTGAAGCGAGCTACCGCCCAGCTGGTCGACGAGCTGCAAACCATCGAGCGGCAGTGCGCGGAGCTTGCAGAGCGGCACAGGACCACCGTCATGGCCGGCCGCACGCTGCTGCAGCAGGCGCTGCCGGTTACCTTCGGCCTGAAGGCGGCCGGCTGGCTCTCGCAGATCCGACGTGCCCGGCAGGAGCTGGAACGGCTACGGGCCGAGGCACTGGCCGTGCAGTTTGGCGGCGCCGTCGGCACGCTGGCATCGCTCGGCGAGCAGGGCATGGCGGTGCTGAAAGCGCTGGCCGTGGAGCTGGAGCTGGCCGAGCCGGATCTGCCCTGGCATACCGCGCGCGACAGGATCGTCCGTATCGTGTCCACCCTGGGCCTGGTGGGTGGTGCTGCCGGCAAGATCGCCCTGGATGTGGCGCTGCTGATGCAGACCGAGGTGGCCGAGGTCGCCGAGCCGAGTGCGCCAGGTCGTGGCGGTTCGTCGACCATGCCGCACAAGCGCAATCCCGTGCTCTCCACCCTGACGCTGGCTGCGGTGCGGCGGCTGCACGCCCTGGTGCCGCTGGCATATGGGGCTATGCTGCAAGAGCATGAGCGTGCCGCCGGCGCCTGGCACGCCGAGTGGGAAACCATGACCGAGGCTTTGCGCCTGACGGCGGCGGCGCTCTCGCACGTCCGGCTGATTACTGCCGGCCTGGCCGTGGATGCCGAGCGGATGCGTGGAAACTTGGACCTTACGCACGGACTGCTGATGGCGGAATCGGTCATGATGGCGCTGGCGCCGGTACTGGGTCGTGGCGAAGCGCATGCCCGTGTCGAGGCCGCCTGTCGCGAGGCGGTAGCAAAGAATGTCAGCCTGCGGACTGTCCTGCAGCGTGATCAGGCGCTGGTCGCGCAATTCGGGCAGGAAGGTTTCGAGCGGCTGTTCGAGCCTGAAAGTTATCTGGGGGTGGCCAGCGAGTTCGTTGACCGGGCCATCGCACCGACACCATAGAGCGAATGTCAGACAGACCCTGGAGGAGCAGATGAACAACGTCAGCCTGTTGATCAACGACCAGGACCGCCCGGCCAGCGGCGGCGCCACCTACGACCGCATCAACCCCCTGTCGAACGAAGTCGCCACCCGTGCCGCCGCTGCCTCCGTCGAGGACGCCAAGGCCGCTGCCGATGCCGCCGCGGCGGCGTTCCCGGCCTGGTCGGCGCTGGGCCCGAGCGAGCGCCGCGCCCGGCTGCTGAAGGCCGCCGATATCATGGAGGCGCGCACCAACGAATTCATCGAGCTGATGGTGGCGGAGACCGGCGCCACGCCGATGTGGGCGGGCTTCAACGCCAAGCTGGCGGCCGGCATCCTGCGCGAAGCGGCAGCCATGACCACTCAGGTGAGCGGCGAAGTGATTCCCTCCGACGTTCCCGGCAGTCTGGCCATGGCGATCCGCCAGCCGGTCGGCGTGGTGCTGGGCATCGCGCCCTGGAACGCGCCCATCATCCTCGGCGTGCGCTCCATCGCGGTACCGCTCGCCTGCGGCAACACCGTGGTCTTCAAGGCTTCCGAGCTGTGCCCGGCTACCCATCGGCTGATTGGCAGCATCCTGGTCGAAGCGGGCATCACCGGCGGCGCCGTCAACGTGGTGACCAATGCGCAGGAAGACGCGCCGGCGGTGGTCGAAGCGCTGATCGCCCATCCGGCCGTGCGCCGCGTCAACTTTACCGGCTCCACCCGGGTCGGCCGCATCATCGCCACGACGGCAGCCCGTTATCTGAAGCCGGTGCTGCTGGAGCTGGGTGGCAAGGCCCCGCTGCTGGTGCTGGACGACGCCGATCTGGACGACGCGGTCAACGCCGCGGCATTCGGCGCCTTCATGAACCAGGGCCAGATCTGCATGTCCACCGAGCGGCTGCTGGTGGACGAGAAGGTCGCCGACACCTTCGTCGCCAAGCTGGCGGAAAAGGCGGCGTCGCTGCCGGTCGGCGATCCCCGGAAGGGCGATGTGGTGCTCGGCTCGCTGGTGACCCCGGAGTCCGGCGCCCGCATGCTGGAGCTGATCAACGACGCCGTGTCCAAGGGCGCCAAGGTGGTGGCTGGCGGCCAGGTCAACGGCTCGGTGATGAGCGCCACGGTGATCGACCACGTCACGCCGGAAATGCGGCTGTACAGCGAGGAGTCGTTCGGGCCGCTGGTGGTGGTGATCCGTGTCAAGGACGAGGAAGAGGCCATCCGGGTCGCCAACGGGTCGGAGTACGGGCTGTCGTCGGCGGTGTTCAGCCGCAACATCGCTCGGGCGATCAATATCGCCAAGCGCATCGAATCCGGCATCTGCCATATCAATGGCCCCACGGTGCACGACGAGGCGCAGATGCCGTTCGGCGGCGTCAAGGACAGCGGCTACGGTCGCTTCGGCGGCAAGGCGGTGATCAACGAGTTCACCGAGCTGCGCTGGATTACCATCCAGACCGGCCCGCGGCACTATCCGTTCTAATCATCGCGCCGATGCCTGCAAAAACCCCGGCCTGCGCCGGGGTTTTTGCATTCAGCCGCCCCTGCGGTACGTGCTCGGCGAGCAGCCCACCAGCCGGCGGAAGCTCGCCGAGAAATGGCTGGGGCTTGCAAACCCGCAGGCCAGCGCGATCTCCGTCAGCGGCTGATCGGTGCTGCGCAGGAGGCGCTTGGCACGCTCGACCCGACGCTGCAGGATGTACTGGTGCGGCGGCACGCCGAAGCTGCGGCGGAACAGGCGCGCCAGGTAGACCGGGTGCAGCCCGGCCGCCGCTGCCAGGTCATCGAGGCTGAGGCGTTCCTCCAGATGCGCTTCGATATAGTCGCGCAGCCGCTGCAGGCGGCCGGCCGGCGCCTGCGCCGGCGGTCGGTTCCTGGCTGCCGGCTGATGCCCGTGCTGCCGCAGCAGGTGCGCCGCCATGCTCTGGGCAAGCATGTCGACATACAGCGCATCGGTGTCGTGTCCGCTGCGCAAGGCGGTCAGGATGCCGAGCGCCAGCTGCTCGACCAGCGGATCGTGAACGGCCAGGACCGGCCGCAGCGGGTCGGCTTCAGGGTCGCCTCGGCAGAGTTCGGCCGCCAGCCGGCGGAAAACCGAACGCCGGATATAGACCAGCAGCACCTGCGGGTTGCCGCTGATCTGCCACCAGCTCGGCTGGTCAGGCGGGATGATGGTGAACTGGCGCGGCAGGAAGGTCGCCGTCTCGGTGCGGTCATCCAGCCGCCGGGTCACGGCCGCCGGTTGGCCGACATCCAGGGCGATGCAGTAGTCGGCGCAGCTGCCGAGCCTGCCCTGCCACGGCGATTCCTCGGCCAGCGACGCATAGACGTTCCGCCAGCCAAGCCCCTCGCTGTGTATCAGCAGCCGGTTCTCCGGCCGCAGCGCGATTCCATGCGTCTCCTGTGCGGAAAAACCAGCCTTCGCTGCACTCATGCCGCTACTCCCGTTGCAGGCCGCATGCCTTGAGTATTCCTCCACATTTCCCGCCGCGCCACCAGGTTCAGATCCGGCAAGTCGGCTTGCAGTTTACGAAAGCCGCTGTCCACAGGCTGGCTTAGGCTCGAAGCTCACCTGGCGCCATCGGCGCCGACACCCATGTCTGATCTGGAGGAATCGATAATGGGCGACCAATATCCTGTGGTGCGTGTGGCTGCCGTCCACGCAGCGTCGGTGTTCCTGGATCGCGACGGCTCGATCGACAAGGCCTGCCGCCTGATCGAGGAGGCCGCCGCCGAGGGCGCCAAGCTGATCGCCTTCCCTGAGGCTTTTGTGCCCGGCTATCCGTACTGGATCTGGACCCACACTCCGGCCACCGGCGCGCCGCTGTTCTTCGATTTCTACTCGAATGCCATCACCATTCCCAGCGATGCGGTCGACCGGCTCGGTGCCGCCGCCAAGCGGGCCGGCGCCTATGTGGTGATCGGTGTCACCGAGCGCGAGGGCGGCACCCTCTACAACACCATGCTGTTCTTCGACGATCAGGGCCGCCTTACCAACCGCCACCGCAAGCTGCAGCCGACCCATGTCGAGCGCACGGTGTGGGGTCGCGGCGACGGCTCCGACCTGTTCGTGCAGGAGACGCCGTTCGGCCGGGTCGGCAGCCTGATCTGCTGGGAGCACACCATGGACCTGGCGCGCTATGCGCTGACCACCATGGGCGAGCAGATCCATATTGCCGCCTGGCCCGGCATCTCGGCGCTGTCGCACGACCCGCAGTCGGGCATCTTCAACGATGTCGCCGAGGCGGCGGCGCGGCACCATGCCCTGGCAGGCCAGACCTTCGTCATCAACGTGCAGTCCCGCATCGACGCGGACACCATCGAACGGCTGGGCCTGACCGGCAAGCCGGAGATGATCCGCGAGGGGGGCGGCTGGTCGGCCATCATCGCGCCCAACGGCCAGATCATCGCCGGCCCCAACACCGACGAAGAGGCCATCCTCTATGCGGATCTGGACCTGAGCCAGATCGTGTTCATCAAGTACGCCTGCGATTCCGCCGGCCACTATGCCCGGCCGGACGTGCTGCGGCTCTGGCAC
>JAJUFY010000203.1 GCA_029263635.1 Ectothiorhodospiraceae bacterium
ATGACGCGACTGCGACTGTTCCTGCTGCTCCTGCTCGGCCTTGCCGGCTGCGCGACGGTTCCGGTCGAAGCGCCGGCGCCGCAAGGCGAGGGGACGCCGGCGCAGCATGCCGAGGCGCTGGCGGCGCTGCGCAGCTGGCGCATGAGTGGCCGCGCCGCGGTCAGCACAGCGCGTGACGCCGGCACGGTGTCGATGAGCTGGCAGCAGCAGGGCGAGCGCTATGGCGTCGAGTTGCGGGCGCCCTGGGGCGCGGGCACGGTGCAGGTCGACGGCGGTCCGCAGGGCGTGCTGCTGCGCACCAGCCAGGGCGTGCAGGAGTTCGCTTCGGAGCCGCGCGAGCTGCTGGAGTACTACACTGGCCTGGACCTGCCGCTGGAAGCGCTGCGCTACTGGCTGCTCGGGCTGCCGGTCCCGCAGGCGCCGGCGCAGCCGGAGGTGGACAGCCGCGGATTGCTGACCGAGCTGCGTCAGCACGGCTGGCGGATCCGTTACCTGCGCTACGGCGAATTTCAAGGCCTCGCCCTGCCGACGCGGCTCGACCTGAGCGGCGAAGGCATCGAGGTGCGGATTGCGGTACAGGACTGGATATTGAACCCGTGATGGCGACCGAATGGCCGGCGCCGGCCAAGCTCAATCTGTTTCTGCACATCTGCGGCCGCCGCGCCGACGGCTACCACCTGCTGCAGACCGTGTTCCAATTGCTCGACTACGGCGACACGCTGCGCGTGAGCCCGCGCGCCGATGGGAAAATCCGGCGGGTGGCCGAGCTGCCGGAGGTCCCGGAGGATGAGGATCTATGCCTGCGGGCGGCCCGGCTGCTGCAGCAGGAGACCGGCTGCCGGCTGGGTGCCGACATTCATATCGACAAGCGGCTGCCGATCGGCGGCGGGCTGGGCGGCGGCAGTTCCGATGCCGCCACTGCGCTGGTGGCGCTGAACGCGCTCTGGCGCACCGGCCTCGATGTCGACGCCCTGAGCCGGCTGGGCCTGCGGCTGGGTGCCGATGTGCCGGTGTTCGTGCGCGGGCTGAGCGCCTGGGGCGAGGGCGTGGGCGAGCGGCTGTCGCCGGTGAGGCTGGGCTCGCGCTGGTACCTGGTCGTGGCGCCAGGCGTGTCGGTGAGCACCGGCCGAGTATTCGCCGCCCCCGAATTGACAAGGAATACCCCCCGGATCACAATGTCGGCCTTTCGCGCGGGCCGGGTCCGGAACGATTGCGAGCCGGTGGTACGCGGGCTTTACCCTGAGGTGGCGCGCGCGCTGGATTGGCTGGCCCAGTTCGGCGAAGCCCGCCTGACCGGTACCGGCGGCTGCGTATTCGCCGCCTTTGCGACCGAGCCGGAGGCGCGCGCCGTTTGCGAGCAGGTGCCGCCACCATGGCAGGCTTTCGTTGCCCGCGGAGTCGACGTATCGCCGCTTCGGCGTGTAGCAGCAGCGCAGGCCGCATAGCATCGCGACATAACTTCTTATGATGGGGCGTCGCCAAGTGGTAAGGCACGGGATTTTGATTCCCGCATTCGCAGGTTCGAATCCTGCCGCCCCAGCCACATTGGAAGGTGCCCGAGCCGTTCGGGCATTGGCATTGACGTTGGGTGGACGAGCGTGACCGACAACGGCCGAATGATGGTATTCACGGGGAATGCCAATCCCCAGCTGGCGGGCGCGATCGCCGAACATCTGAAAACCCGGCTTGGCAATGCCGTGGTCGGCCGCTTCAGCGACGGCGAGGTGATGGTGGAGATCAACGAGCACGTCCGCGGCAAGGATGTGTTCATCGTCCAGCCGACCTGCGCGCCGACCAACGACAACCTCATGGAGCTGCTGGTGGTGGCGGATGCGCTGCGGCGCTCGTCGGCCTCCCGCATCACCGCGGTGATCCCCTAGTTCGGTTATGCCCGCCAGGACCGCCGGCCTCGCAGCCAGCGGGTGCCGATCTCGGCCAAGGTGGTGGCCGACATGATCGAGGCGGCCGGCATCAACCGGGTGCTGACCGTCGACCTGCACGCCGACCAGATCCAGGGCTTCTTCAATATCCCGGTCGACAACGTCTACGCGTCGCCGGTGCTGCTGGGCGACATCTGGCGCCAGCTCTACCCGAACAAGATCGTGGTGTCGCCGGACGTCGGCGGCGTGGTGCGCGCCCGGGCCATCGCCAAGCGGCTGGACGATGCCGATCTCGCCATCATCGACAAGCGCCGGCCGCGCGCCAACGAAGCCAAGGTGATGAACATCATCGGCGACGTCAGCGGCAAGACCGCCATCATGGTCGACGACATGGTCGACACTGCCGGCACGCTGTGCGAGGCCGCCAAGGTGCTCAAGGAGCGGGGTGCCACCAAGGTGGTGGCCTACATCACCCACCCGGTGCTGTCCGGCAGCGCCATCGAGCGGATTTCCAGCTCCCAGCTCGACGAACTGGTGGTCACCGACACCATTCCGCTGCGGCCCGAAGCCAAGGCCTGCAACCGCATCCGTCAGCTGTCCATCGCCGAGATCCTGGCCGAGACCATGCGCCGGATCAGCAATGACGAGTCGGTCAGCGAACTGTTCATGGATTAGCGGGGGCCTTTGGCGCTCGGCTCTGGTCATGCCCTGTTATTAATGTGTCGCCCCTGGTCGCGGGGGCGGCGAAACCGCCGCGCAAGCGGCTAACCTGGAGAGGCAACATGCCTGTTGAAATGAAACTCACCGCTGTCACGCGTACCGACCTGGGGAAAGGTGCGAGCCGCCGCCTGCGTCGGGCGCGCAAGGTGCCTGCCGTCCTGTACGGCGGCCAGAAGGGTGCCGTGGCCCTGACGCTGGAAGCCCAGCAGGTGCTGCGGCTGATGGACGAAGAGGCCTTCTACTCGCAGATCATCACCGTCGAGGTCGACGGCAAGGCCGAGCAGGCCGTCGTCAAGGACATCCAGCGCCATCCGTTCAAGCCGCTGGTGTCCCATATCGATCTCCAGCGCGTGGTTGCGGACCAGATGCTCCGTTCCCGCATCCCGCTGCATTTCACGGGCCAGGAAGAGCTGGTCAAGTCGACCGGTGGCGTGTTCCTGCACGAGCTCACCGAAGTCGAGATCGAGTGCCTGCCGAAGGATCTGCCGCAGTACATCGAGGTGGACTGCTCCGGCCTGCAGGTGGGCGAGTCGCTGCACCTGGCCGATCTCAAGCTGCCGGCCGGCGTGACCATTCCGGCGCTGTCCCAGGGGCCCGACCACAACGTGGCCGTGGTAACCCTGACGCCGCCGCGTGTCTCCGAGGAAGCGGCAGCGGAAGACGGCGCGGCCGAGGCCGAGGCCGGCGAAGAGACCGAGTAAGGCTGGTTCGGGGTGTCGGCTGCTGCCTACGCACTGGTGGTGGGGCTCGGCAACCCCGGCGAGCGTTATGCGCAGACCCGCCATAACGCCGGTTTCTGGTTCGTGGACGAACTGGCCCGGCGCTATGGCGGGTCGTTTCGTTCGGACCGGAAGTTTCACGGCGAACTGGCGCGCATTTCGGTCGACGGTCTCGACTTCCTGCTGCTCAAGCCGGGCACCTTCATGAACCGCAGCGGTCTGAGTGTGGCGGCGGTGGCGAACTTCTACCGGTTCGCGCCGCATGCGCTGCTGGTCGCCCACGACGAGATCGACCTGCCGCCCGGCACCCTGCGTCTCAAGCAGGGGGGCGGTCATGGCGGCCATAACGGCCTGCGCGACATCATCCCCGCCCTGGGGAGCCCGGACTTCTGGCGGCTGCGCATCGGCGTCGGCCACCCTGGCCACAAGGACCAGGTGGTCAACTACGTGCTGGCGCGGGCAGGGCTCGACGAGCAGCGAACACTCGATGCGGCGATCGAAGAGGCCGTGGAGGCATTCCCGCTGCTGCTGGCCGGCGAGACCGGCAAGGTCCAGCAGCGGCTGCACAGCCGCAAGAGCGGCTAGGCAGCCGGGAGCGGCTCCATGGTGGCAGGCCGCCTGTAGGAGAGCGGCATTCCCGCCGCGGCCCTTCAGTCCTCTCAACCCCTGCCCTCTCCCGCAAGGCGAGAGGGACGAGCAAGACATCGCGCGAAGGAAGATCAGCATGGGTTTCAAATGCGGCATCGTCGGGCTGCCCAACGTCGGCAAGTCCACCCTGTTCAACGCCCTGACCAAGGCGGGCATTCCGGCGGAGAACTATCCGTTCTGCACCATCGACCCGAACGTCGGCATCGTGCCGGTGCCGGATCCCCGGCTGGATGGGCTCGCCGAGATCGTCAAGCCGGAGCGGGTACTGCCGACCACCATGGAGTTCGTCGACATTGCCGGCCTGGTCGCCGGCGCCTCCAAGGGCGAGGGGCTGGGCAACAAGTTCCTGGCCCATATCCGCGAGACCGACGCCATCGCCCAGGTGGTGCGCTGTTTCGAGGACGTGGACGTGCACCACGTCGCCGGCCGGGTCGATCCGGTGTCGGATGCCGAGACCATCAACACCGAGCTGGCGCTGGCCGACATGGATTCCGTGGAGAGGGCGCTGCAGCGCGTCGAGAAGCAGGCCAAGGCCGGCGACAAGGCCGCCATTGCCCGCCGCGAGCTGCTGACCCGGGTCAAGGCCCAGCTCGATGAGGGCAGGCCGGTGCGCATGCTGGAGCTGTCGGCCGAGGACAAGGCGGCGCTGCACGATCTGCATCTGCTCACCATCAAGCCGATGATGTACATCGCCAACGTCAAGGAGTACGGCTTCGAGAACAAT
>JAJUFY010000063.1 GCA_029263635.1 Ectothiorhodospiraceae bacterium
ACGGTCATCAAGGCGATGGCGATGTGCATGCCCATCAGCACCAGCGTGACCAGCACGCCGATGACCAGCGCGGTGAAACCAAGATCACTCATCACGCCGCCCCTCCTGCTCGACCAGCCCACGGCACAGCAGCACCGGCACCTTGAGCAGATATGCCAGGCTCGCCATCGCCGCACCGATCACCACCAGGGCGCGGAACGGCCAGCCGGGAATCATGTAGAGACCACGGACGCCGTAGAACTCGTTGCTCTGCCACGACTGCACCAGCTCCGGCCAGGCCACGTAGGCCAGCAATGCGAAGATGACGCAACCGACCAGCATGTACAGGACCTCCAGCGCCAGCCTGACGCGCGGGAAGACACGCTCGATGATGTCGACGAGGAAGCCGGCGCGGGTCATGCGACCGCCGTACACTCCGGTCCCCAGCTGGAGAAAGACGATGGCTGCCACCGACAGGCCGGCGAACTCGGCAACCCCGGTCAGGGGCATGTCAAACAGGTTTCTGCCAGCGACATCGGCCACCACCAGCCCCATCAGGATGAAAATCCAGAATGTCCCGAGGGCGGCCAGCAGATTGGCAAGGCGTACGAACCAGCTGATGCCACGCAATGCGGTTGAGTGCGGGGTGCTCAAGGCGGGCCTCGTTTCGTGTCGTTTTGAATAAAGGGCCGCGCCGGCCGGCGCGGCCCCGGAGGCTTAGCGGACGACTGCGTCCCAGGCGCGCAGGGGCTCGACGCCGTTCTCGCGCAGCTTGTCGAAGTAGGCGCGCAGCACCACCTTGGCGGCCTCGCCATTGGCATCCAGCCACGGCTGGACCAGGTTCGGCAGGCTCTCCACCCAGCGCTTCTTCTCCTCGGCCGGCAGCTCGTGGATCTTGAGGCCTTCGTCCTGCATCCTCGACAGCCACACCTGGGCGGTCATGGCCACATGATCGCCGTGGCGCTCGGAGGTCAGGCGGCCGGCCTCGAGGAAGGCGTTCCGCACTTCCGCCGGCAAGCCGTCGAAGAAGCGCTTGTTGACGGCCACCGCACCGAAGGCCATGGAACCGAAGCCGATGCGGGTCAGCTGGGGAGCCACCTCATGCACCCGCGCCGGACCGATGCCGCTGGCAAAAGACAGCGCGCCTTCGGTGACTCCGGTCTGGATGTTGGTGTAGTACGTGGTCAGGCCGCCGTCGACCGGGACCGCACCAGTGCCCTTGAGCCAGTTGGCGGAGGTGCCCGGAGCATTCAGGCGGACGTTCTGGACATCCTTCAGCGACTTGATCTGGCGCGTCGCATAGATGTCGTAGCTGTCGGTCACCAGCGTCGACAGCGGCACCAGATTCTGCTTGTGCCAGCTGTCGCGCAACGCCGGCAGGTTCTGGTTGAGGTCGTCGAAGATCCTGATGATCAGCTTGTGATCATCGGTGGCGAAGGGCGTGTAGTAGGTGACGTTCTGCAGCGGCAGGTCGGACTCCTCCCACAGGGTGCCGATCATGCCGACGTCGACGATGCCGTCCTTCACAGCCTTGCGGGTGTCGGTGAAGCCGTACAGGGTGCCGCCGTAATTTTCACGCCAGCGGATCTGATACTTCCCGCCCTGCTCGGCCAGGATCCGGTCCACCTCGGGCTGGAAGACATTCTTCATCGCCCACACCCAGATGTTCTGCACCGGGTGGCTGGAGCCGATGTTGACGGTAATGCGCTCAGCCGCAGCGGCGTTGACGCTTGCCAGGCCCAGACCCAAAGCAAGAACGCCGGCAAGGCCAGCCTTGAATGGTTTCATTGTTATCTCCTCCGGTTGCGGACGACCGTAACGGCTGTCTGACGAGTTGCCTTTGGAGGAGCGATTATGGCTTGCCGAACGGGCCGCCAGTCGGGACTTATCCGACAGTCCGGCCTATTGCCGAGGGATCCTTCCCGCGCTCCTCCAGAACGCCCTGCGAGGCGCCCTCCTGCTTAGTATTGATCAAATGATCTGTTAATCAAACGATAAATTCAAGCGTTCCGGAGCGCAAGCTCTCGTCAGCTTTGCCGCGGCAAGGGCCGTGCATCCTAACCGAACCGGCACCGCTTGCACATGCTAGGCCGCCGCCGCAAAGCCGTCGCGCAGATGGTCGACCAGGCACTGCACGGCCCGCGGCACCTGCCGCGACCAGGGCCGGATGGCGAACAGCCGCTCACCGAAGAAACCCACCGGTTTCCAGTCGGGCAGCACCTGCACCAGCCGCCCGGCCTGCAGCTCGTCCGTGGCCGTGAAATCCGGCAGCAGCCCGATACCCAGCCCGCCCAGCACGGCCTCGCGCAGCACTTCGCTGTTATTGGCCTTGAAGCGTCCGCTCACCGGCACGCCGACCCGCTCACGACGCTTGCGGCCGACCTCGCGCTCGAAGCCCCAGCTCTGGGCGCTGCCGTCGCGCAGGTACAGCAGGCACTCGTGACGGCTCAGATCCGCCGGATGCTGCGGCATGCCATGCCGCTCCAGGTACGCGGAGCTCGCCACCAGCAGCGAGCGGGACTCCCGGAGCACCCAGGCCACATGGGTTTCCGGCGCGGTCTGGGCATGGCGGATGGCCAGATCGAAACCCTCCTGGGCGAGATTCACGAAACGGTCGGACAGATCCAGCTCCAGCCGAATCTCCGGATAGCGCTGCAGGAAAGAGGGCAGCATCGGCGCGATGCGCTGCCGCCCCAGTGCCACCGGCGCGCTGACCCGCAGCAGGCCGCGAGGATTGCCGGCCAGGTCCCTGACGCTGGAAAGACTCTGCTCGATGCGCGCGAAAGACGGCTCGGTGTCCTCCACCAGCTGCCGGCCGGCGTCGGTGAGCACGACCGAGCGGGTAGTCCGGCGCACCAGCGGCACGCCGACCGCCCGCTCGAGGTTGGCAACGCGGGTGCTTACCGACGCCTTAGACACGCCCAGCAGCCGCGCCGCCTTGGTAAAGCTCCGTGCCTGGGCCAGCACGGTGAGCAGATGCAAGTCCGCAAGAATCGGGGAGATTTGACGAATCGACATAGGCTGGCTCCGCTGGCGGCTCTACCCATTGTTCATTTTTATGAACGATGTGATCAATTTTTAGAGATTGTCAAGCCCACCGCGGCTGCCTAGGCTGACATCCAACCACTCGCAAGCGGAGTCAAGCCAATGAGCATTTCCCCATTTCTCTCCGAGCTGGAGCGGAGTCCCGTAATCGGCAACTGGATCGACGGCCGCCCCGCGGCCAGCACCGGCGACCGCACCCAGGACGTGTTCAATCCGGCCACCGGCGAGGTGAGCCGGCAGGTGGCAATCTCCAGCGTTAAGGACGTGGAGGCCGCGGTCGCCAGCGCCCGGGCGGCGCTGCCGGCCTGGGCGAATCTGCCGCCGATCCGCCGCGCCCGCATCCTCAACAAGTTCCTGGCCCTGCTCAACGAGCACCGCGACCGGCTGGCGGAGATCATCACCCGCGAGCACGGCAAGGTGTTCACCGATGCCCAGGGCGAGGTGACCCGCGGCATCGAGATCGTCGAATTCGCCGTCGGCATTCCGCAGCTGCTCAAGACCAACTTCACCGATCAGGTCTCTACCGGCATCGACAACTGGACGCTGCGCCAGCCGCTGGGCGTGGTCGCCGGCATCACGCCGTTCAACTTCCCGGTGATGGTGCCCTGCTGGATGTTCCCGATCGCGATCGCCTGCGGCAACACCTTCGTGCTCAAGCCCAGCGAACGCGATCCTTCCGCGTCGCTGTACATGGCGGAGCTGCTCAGGCAGGCCGGTCTGCCCGACGGGGTCTTCAACGTCGTCCAGGGCGACAAGGTGGCCGTCGATGCACTGATCGACCACCCGGATGTGAAGGCCGTGAGCTTCGTCGGCTCCACCCCGATCGCCCACTACATCTACCAGCGCAGCGCCGAGCAGGGTAAGCGCGTGCAGGCGCTGGGCGGTGCGAAGAACCACATGGTGGTGATGCCCGACGCCGACATCGACCGGGCGGTCGACGGCCTGATCGGTGCCGCCTACGGCTCGGCCGGCGAGCGCTGCATGGCCATCTCCGTGGCGGTGCTGGTCGGCGACGTCGCCGACAAGATCATGCCCAAGCTGATCGAGCGGACCAGGCAGCTCAAGGTCAAGAACGGCATGGAGCTCGATGCCGAGATGGGCCCGATCGTGACCCGCCAGGCGCTGGAGCGGATCCAGGGCTACATCGAGGACGGCGTGCAGAGCGGCGCCACGCTGCTGGTCGACGGCCGGGTCGGTGCCGACGGCAAGCCCTTCACCGTGCCCGGCCACGAGGGCGGGTTCTGGATCGGCGGCACGCTGTTCGACAACGTCACCACCGACATGCGCATCTACAAGGAAGAGATCTTCGGACCGGTGCTGGCCTGCGTCCGGGTGAAGGACTTCGCCGAGGCCGTGGAGCTGATCAACGCCCACGAGTTCGCCAACGGCGTCGCCTGCTACACCAGCGATGGCAACGTCGCCCGCGAGTTCGGACGCCGCATCGAGGTCGGCATGGTCGGCATCAACGTGCCCATCCCGGTACCCATGGCATGGCACGGCTTCGGCGGCTGGAAGAAGAGCCTGTTCGGCGACATGCACGTCTACGGCGAAGAGGGTGTGCGCTTCTACACCAGGCAGAAGTCGATCATGCAGCGCTGGCCCGAGAGCATCGACAAGGGCGCCGAGTTCGCGATGCCGACGGCGAAGTAACCGTACACAGGTCGTTGGGCGGCACGTTATCTACCACCTCTGCCGCCCCTTTTTAATCCCCGCCGAAGCGCCGGCCTGGCGCTTCGGCAATCTTCCTAGCACTGTCCCGCGGGCATGCCGTATCAGGTCCGGCACTTGGAGCCGGTCCAGTCGGCCTGACGGGGCAACGATCCTTGCCACTTATGGCCAGCAGCGCTGGAGGAACACAGCATGGGCCACGACAAATTCGAACAGGGACTCAAAGTCCGCCGTGAGGTGATGGGCGATGCCTTCGTGGAGCGGGCCTTCGAGGGGGTGGACGACTTCACGCGGGAATTCCAGGAGCTCGTGACCCGCTATGCCTGGGGCGAGATCTGGACCCGCTCCGGCCTCGACCGCAAGACCCGCAGCCTGCTCAATCTGGGCATGCTCGCCGCTCTGAACCGCGGCCAGGAGTTCAAGGGTCATGTGCGCGGCGCGCTGAACAACGGCTGCAGCAAAGAGGAGATCCGTGAAGTGCTGCTGCAGGTCGCGGTCTACTGCGGCATGCCGGCCGGGGTCGAGGCTTTCCGCAATGCCAAGGAAGTGCTCGACGCCCACCCCGACGCCGGATGACGAACCCTTGGCGGGATCAGTCTGGGCTGCCCTGCTCGATCGGCCCGGACTGGGGCTGCCGCATGTCGCGATCGCTCGCCCGACTGTTGCTCGGGCATCCGTGTCAGAGCAGCAGCAGGATAGCGATGATCACGCAGACGATGGTCACCACCGCCCAGATCATCGGCCAGGCCCGTCCTTCGTCTTTCTGCACCGACACCGACGCCATCGGGTCGGTGCCCTGCTGGTCAGGGCCGTAGCTGGCGTCACGCTCCGGCTTGAGGGCGGGATTCAGCGGGGCGTCATCCGTGGTCTGCCGCTGGCCCGACGGCTGCGGTTCGTTCATGATCCGTTCCCTCGCTCGGTATCGGCCATCGGCAGCTGGCCTGCCTGTGCCAGGTGCCAGCGCACCATGGCGGCGAGGCAGGCGAGCCCCGGATCGGAGCTGTCGCGCGCGAGCGCCGCGAGCCGGGTCCAGGCGTCGGCACTGGCCAGGCGGCTGAAATCGGCCACGGCGATACGGGCGTATCCCGCAGGGGTACTGCCTTCCTGCTCTGCCGCCTGTCTGATCGCCTCAGCCAAGGCCGGATCGGCGCTCTCTAGCCAGCGCTCGAAACAGCCTGCGGAGCGCTTCGCGGCAGCCAGAATGTCACCTAGCGTCGCCATCAGCCGTTTCCAATGGCGGCCGGATCGATGCGCACGCCCTCCACCTCCGCCGCCCGCGCCAGCCCTGCGACGTAGCGGGTCGCGGCTGCTGCCCAGGCGCGGGCTTCGAGCATGTCGGCGATACGGTCTCGCGCCAGCTCGAAAGGCAAGGTTCGTCCTGGAATTTTCCGCTGCAGACGCAGCACGTGCCAGCCGAAGCGGGAGCGGATCGGCCGCCGGCCGGTGGTGCCTTCCGGCAGCGCCTCCAGCGCCGCCTGCACGGCCGCGACCAGTTCGCCGCGCCGTACCTGGCCAAGCGAGCCGTCCTGATGGGCGGTCGGGCAGCAGGAAAATTCGCGCGCCGCGGCCGCGAACAGCGCCGGGTCGTCACCGACCTCGGCGATGATGGCCAGCGCCTTGGCCTCAGCGGCGGCCCAGGCCTCATCGTCCGTACCGTCCGGTTCGAGCAGGATGTGCGAGGCCTCGAACAGGTCGGGCGCACCGAAGCGGTCGACATGGCCCTCATAGTAGCGCCGGCACTCGGCCTCCCCGACCGGAGCCGGCCGGACCTCTCGCTCGAGCAGGGCCCGGATCATGGCATCGTCCTCGGTCTCCAGCCGCCCTGCCTCGTCCAGCCCGGGCTGCGGCCGGAGTCCCAGCCGCCGCGCTTCCTGCAGCAGCAGCTCGCGCAGCACCAGTGCCCGCGCCGCCGCCTGCCAGGCGCTCTCGCCGTCCGGCGCCGGATGGTGCTGGATTTCCTGGGCAATGGCATCCGGCTCGATCTCGATGCCGTTGACCCGGACCGCGCCAAAGCTCGGCGGTGTCGGCTGCAGCCGCGGATCGTCGGCCGCCTGGCCGCCGCAGCCGCCACTCTGGCAGCCGCTGGGCATCACCGGCCGCGGCCTGTTGGAGGCCTTGAAGTACTTGACGCCTGCCGCCCCGCTCATTGGCCGCTCTCGCTGCGCGCCCGCACGGCGGCGTCGCCACCCGGCACCGGCGCCAGACCGGCCGGGCTGTCGACCGGCGTGGTGGAGCGGCGGCCGCCCTTGGCCCGGGAACGGACGATCTGATAACCGGGCCGCAACAGGTACCAGACCGGCACGCTCCAGATGTGCACCAGGCGGGTGAAGGGCGTGATCAGGAACAGGGTGAGCCCCAGCACGATGTGCAGCTTGTAGACCAGCTGGGTATCGATGATCAGCTCGGCGGCGCTGGGGTCGAAGGTCAGGATGCCGTGGGCCCAGCCCATGAACAGCACCATTTCCTCGCCCGACAGGTCGCCGATGGTCCAGAAGGTGGTGGCGATGCCCAGAACCAGCTGCAACCACAGCAGCACCAGCACCAGGATGTCGCCGATCGACGAGCTGCGGCGGACGCGCGGGTCGAACAGGCGCCGGTGCAGCAGCAGGGTGGCGCCGACCAGGGCGGCGATCCCGGCCAGGCCACCGACGATTAGCGCGCCCATCTGCTTGAAGGTGTGGCTGATCCCGAGGAATTCGAACACGCCGATCGGCGTCAGCAGCCCGACGAAGTGACCGACGAACAGGATCAGCACGCCGATGTGGAACAGATTGGAGCCGAGGATCATCTGCCGGCGCCGCAGGAACTGCGACGACTGCGCCCGCCAGCTGTACTGGCCCTTGTCGAAACGCAGGATGCTGCCGAGGAAGAGGACGGTGAGCGCCACGTACGGATACCAGCCGAACAACAGGTAGTTGAGGAACTCGTTCATCCTGCCCTCCTTAGCCCTTGATGGCCGAGCTCAGCGCCTGCCGCGCCGCCCGGAACCTGGCGAAGACGCTGCCGGTTTCCGGCGCCGGCGCGCTGAAATCGACCGGCGTCTCCTCCCATTCCTGATCGACCGACTTGGCCGCCTCCGTGCGGATACGCGCCTGCAGCCTGGCTATGTCGTCAGGATCGGGCCGCACACCGGACAGCACGACCAGCGCCTGGAAGACCGCCGCGTAGCCCGAGCCCCGCTCCGCCAGGCGCCGCTCCAGCACCGTCAGCACATGCACCGGCTGACCCAGCCACTCGCGCGCCTCGGCCGGCGGCAGGCAGGACAGGAATTCCAGGAACAGCGGCAGGTAGTCCGGCAGCTCCGGCGCGCTCATGACGAAACCGCGGTCGACATACTGCTGACCGAGGTCGATCATGGCCTGGCCGCGCTCCCGGCTGTCGCCGTGGACGTGCTCGAACAGATGCAGCGAAAGCGCGCGCGACTGGTCGAACAGCTCGCAGTAGGCTGCCTGCAGATCGAGCAGATCCTCGGTCTCCAGCGCGCACAGCAGCGGCTCCAGCCGCGCGCGCACCTTCCGCGGCACAGCCGCCTCCGCCTCCAGCACGGCGCGGATCTCGCCGACATGGGCCTGCAGCTCGGCCGTGGGATAGCTCAGCAGGGCCGAGAGCGCACGCAGCGTCATGCTCATGTGGGGATGTCCATGTACGGTTTGCGCGGCGTCCGCTTGGTGCCGCCGAACAGGTTGACCTTGGTGCCCCCCTCGGTCGGTTCCCGGAAGCCGAAGCCGCTGGAGCCGCGCAGGAGGTAGGCATCCTCGTCCAGCTCGCGGTGGGCGGTGGGGATCACGTAGCGGTCTTCGTAGGCCGCCAGCGCCATGTAGCGGTACATCTCCTCGATCACCGTTCGGGTCAGGCCGACGCGCTCAGGAATGCTCTCGTCGATGCGGCCGTCGACGGTCTTGGCGCGCATGTAGGCGCGCATCGCCAGCATGCGCTCCAGCGCCGCGACGATGGGCGCCTCGTCGCCGGCGGTGAGCAGGTTGGCAAGGTAACGGACCGGGATGCGCAGCGAGCGCACGTCCGGCATGCCGTCGTTGACCGACATCTTGCCGGCCTCCGCCGCCGACTGGATGGGCGACAGCGGCGGCACGTACCAGACCATGGGCAGGGTGCGGTACTCGGGATGCAGCGGGAAGGCGACCTTCCATTCCTTCGCCATCTTGTAGACCGGCGAGCGCATCGCAGCTTCCAGCCAGGCTTCGGGGACGCCGTCCCGCTTCGCCTGGACCTGCACGGCCGGGTCGTGCGGGTCGAGGAAGAGATCGAGCTGGGCCGGATACAGATCTTTCGGGTCCGCCACCGAAGCGGCTTCCTCGATGCGGTCGGCGTCGTAGAGCACCACGCCCAGGTAGCGGATGCGACCGACGCAGGTTTCGGAGCAGACGGTCGGCTGGCCGGTCTCGATGCGCGGATAGCAGAAGATGCACTTCTCCGATTTGCCGCTCGACCAGTTGTAATAGATCTTCTTGTACGGGCAGCCCGATACGCACATGCGCCAGCCGCGGCACTTCTCCTGGTCGATCAGGACGATGCCGTCTTCCTCGCGCTTGTAGATCGCGCCCGACGGGCAGGACGCCAGGCAGGACGGGTTGAGGCAGTGCTCGCACAGCCGCGGCAGATACATCAGGAAGGTCTGCTCGAACTGGCCGCAGATCTCCTTCTCGACGTTCTGGAAGTTGTAGTCGCGCGAGCGCTTGGCGAACTCGCCGCCGAGGTCGTCCTCCCAGTTGCCGCTCCATTCGATCTTGGTCATCACCTCGCCGGTGACCAGCGAACGCGGCTTGGCCGAGGGCTGCGCCTCCAGCTCCGGCGCCTTCTGCAGCCACTCGTACTCGAAGGTGTAGGGCTCGTAGAAGTCGTCGATCTCCGGCAGGTCCGGATTGGCGAAGATCTTCGCCAGGATCCGCCACTTGGCACCGCCGCGCAGCTCGATCTTGCCGTTTTTCTTGCGCACCCAGCCGCCCTTCCAGCGTTCCTGGTTCTCCCAGTCCTTGGGGTAGCCGACGCCGGGCTTGGACTCGACGTTGTTGAACCAGACGTACTCGACGCCTTCACGGTTGGTCCAGACGTTCTTGCAGGTGATCGAGCAGGTATGGCA
>JAJUFY010000427.1 GCA_029263635.1 Ectothiorhodospiraceae bacterium
AGCACCGCCTCGATCGCCGCCTCCTGATCGGGCGTCTCCTCGAAGGGGACGGCGTCGGCGAAGGCGTAATAGTCCTCTTCCGAGAACCGGTAGGGCTCGCGCTTGGAAGCCTCGCGGCGGGCGTAGATGTCCAGCAGCTCGGCGGCGACGTCGCGGGCCTTCTCGGCTGCCTTGCGGCGGGCCTTTTCCCACTGGTCGGAGCCCAGCCGGTGCAGCGGCGCGTTGTCGCCCTCGGCGCCGGTATAGCGGGAGATCAGGTGCAATGAGGTGACCGGCACGTACAGCTTGGCGCCGTCGGCATACTCCAGGGTCAGGAATTCCTGCCGCAGGCCTTCGACCTCCAGCGCCTGCAGGCCGACATAGCGCCCCACGCCGTGTTCCTCGTGCACCACCGGCGCGCCGGGCGAGAGGTCGGTGAGGTCGCGGATGATGGCTTCCGGGTCGCGCTGGCTGGCCCGCCGCCGGCGCCGGCGCTGCTGGGCGCGGTCGCCGTAGAGCGCGGTTTCGGGAATCAGCGCAAGCGGCAGCTCGGTCAGTACCGCGCCGTGGTCCAGGCTGCCGATGGCGGCCGCCAGGCGCTCGCTGCCGTCCAGGAAGGCCTGCCAGCCGGCGACCAGGGCGAGCTCGATGCCGCGCCGGGCGAGCCGCTCGATCAGCGCCTCGCGGCGGCCCTCGGACTCGGCGATCAGCAGCACCCGGCCCGGGAAGGTCTTGAGGACGGCTTCCAGGCGCTCGCTCTGCGGCTCGGCGCGCGGGTCCAGGCTGACATCGGGCAGCGGCGATACGGCGAAGGCGACGTCGCGGCCGCCGGGCGCGGTTGCCAGCGGCTCGCCGAAGCACACCACCTGCGGCAGGCCATTGAGCTCGCCGCGCACCTGGTCCGGCGCCAGGAACAGCCGCTCCGGCGCCAGCAGCGGCCGCTCGATATCGTGGCGGCGCTGCTCGTAGCGCTGCTGGATCTGATGCCAGACGTCGTCGGCGGCCTGGCGGAGATCGCCGAGCCGGACCGCCAGCGTGGCTTCCGGCAGGTAGTCGAACAGGGTGGCGGTCCGTTCGAAGAACAGCGGCAGGTAGTATTCGATGCCGTTCGGCAGATTGCCGGCGCTGACCTCGCGGTAGATCAGGCTGCGGCTGGGATCGCCCTCGAAGGTGGCGCGATAGGCCTGGCGGAAGCGGGTGATGTCCGCCTCGGTGGTCGGAAACTCGTGGGCCGGCAGCAGCTCGATGCGCTCGACCTTCTCCTGGGTGCGCTGGGTTTCCGGGTCGAAGGTGCGGATGGAGTCGACCTCGTCGTCGAACAGGTCGATCCGGTACGGCAGCCGGCTGCCCATCGGGAACAGGTCGATCAGCGAGCCGCGCACGGCGAACTCGCCATGTTCCATCACTTCGGATACGCAGCGGTAGCCGGCCTGGTCGAGTCGCGCGCGCATGCTGTCGAGGTCGAAGCGGTCGCCGACGGCAAGCAGCAGGCTGTGGCTGGCGAGGTAATCCGGCGGCGGCAGCCGCTGCATGAGCGTGGCGACCGGCACGATGAGAATGCCCTGGCGGGTCTGAGGCAGCCGGTAGAGCGTGGCGATGCGCTCGGAGACGATGTCCTGGTGCGGCGAGAAGACGTCGTAGGGCAGGGTCTCCCAGTCCGGCAGGGTCAGCGTCGGCAGCGCCTCGCCGAGATAGAACCGCAGCTCGCGCTGCAGCTGCTGGGCGGCGAGGGTGGTCTCGGTGATGGCGAGCACCAGGCCGTCGTGCCGGCGCGCTGCCTGGGCGATGGCCAGCGCGCCGGCAGCGCCGGCCAAGCCGTGCCAGTGCAGGCGATCGCCC
>JAJUFY010000397.1 GCA_029263635.1 Ectothiorhodospiraceae bacterium
CATGGCCTTCGTTCTGCAGCGCCGCGAGATTGCTCATGCCCACCGTCGACACCCCGAACACCACGGCAGTCGCCGCCGCCGAAACCAGTCCCAGCAGGACCATGCGCAGCTTGACCGTCATCTGTCCTTTCATCGCTCTCCCCTTTCGAAAGTTTTCCGCCAGTCGATCCGTCGTTGCCGACCCGAATCGCTTGACACCTCGGCGATCAATATCAGTAGATGCAGCCCGCTCTTACGGACGTCAATGCGAAGGGTTTAGGGCAATCCCCGATGTCTATTAGGGATCGCCCCGAGGAATTCGCGAAAAGACTACCTGCCATCAGAACTTGACGAAGTCTTCGCCCTGGGTCGAGGCGGGGCTGGCCGCCTTGGCCTTGGGCGCGCGGGCCGGCTTCTTGGCCGCCGCGGCCTGCGCCGCGTGGCTGGCGCCGACTTTGAAGAAGCCCATCAGCTGCTGCAGCTGCTCGGCCTGGGCGCTCAGCTCCTCGGCCGTGGCCGCCAGCTCCTCCGAGGCCGAGGCGTTCTGCTGGGTCAGCGCGTTGAGCTGCGCCATCGCACCGTTGATCTGCCCGACACCGGCCTCCTGCTCGCCCGAGGCCGCGGCAATCTCCTGCACCAGCTCGGCCGCCTCGCGGATCGCCGGCACAATGGTCTGCAGCCGCGCCCCGGCCTGCTCGGCCAGCGCCACCGAGGAGTCGGCCACCTCGCCAATCTCCGCCGCCGCCACCTGGCTGCGCTCCGCCAGCTTGCGCACCTCCGCCGCCACCACCGCAAACCCGCGGCCGTGCTCGCCGGCCCGCGCCGCCTCGATCGCCGCATTCAGCGCCAGCAGGTTGGTCTGGTAGGCAATGTCGTCGATGATCGAGATCTTCTCGGCAATCGCCTTCATCGCCGCCACCGTCTGCGCCACCGCCTCGCCGCCCTCGGCCGCCTCGGCCGCCGCCCGCCGCGCCGCCGCATCGGTGCGCTGGGCGTTGTCGCTGTTCTGCGTGATCGACGCCCCCATCTGCTCGATCGCCGCCGTCGTCTCCTCCACACTCGCCGCCTGCTCGCTGGAGGCCTGCGACAGACTCTGGCTGGTGGCATTCACCTCCTCCGAGGCCGACGCCAGGGTGTCCGCACCAGCCCGCACCTCGCCAATGATCTGCCCCAGCTTCGCCGTCGTCCGCTGCAGCGCCGCCAGCAGCTGGCCGGCTTCGTCCGACGAACGGATCGCGACCTCCACGTTCAGATCGCCTTCCGCGATCCGGTCGGCCACCGCCACCGCCTGCGCCAGCGGTCGGGCGACCATCCGGCGGGTCACCAGCACCAGCAACGCCACCATGATCGCAGCCGCGGCTGCGGCAAAACCCAGCATGTAGTTGCGCAGGATGACGCTGTCGCGGGTCAGCTCCTCGGTGTAGGTGCCGGAACTCAGCGACCAGTTCCACGGCTCGAATACCCCGAACACCACCACCTTCTCGCGCGGTTCGGTTTCGCCGGCGTCCTTGTTCATCCAGTGGTAGCGAATAAAACCCTCGCGGCGCTCGATCATCTCCTTCATGAACTGCACGCCGTAGGAATCCTTGGCGTCGATCATCGACGTGCCTTCGATGAACGGGTGCATGGTCAGCACACCGTAAGTCGGCCCCGGAGTCGCATCGCTGGCGGTCGCGTAGCCGGTTTCACCAAGCCTGGTCGCCAGGATCAGCTGCTTCGCCTCGGTCAGGGCTCCATGGATGTCCGCGCCCAGCAGCAGCAGGCCGATGACCTGCCCTTCATCGATGACCGGCAGCATCCGCACCATGTGGTCACGTCCGGCAATGCGCTGCAATCGCACCACCGCTTTGCCTGCGGCCACCGCGGCTCGGTCGCTGGCACGCAGCGTCGGCAGTTCTTCCAGGTCTTCACCGCTGGCGAGCTTGCCGAATACCGGCTCCAGCCCATCATCCGTCAAGTAATAGCCGGCGACGGTGCCCGGCAGCGTGGTGAGCTTGAACAGCACCAGCTCGATGGTCATTCCGCTCTGC
>JAJUFY010000417.1 GCA_029263635.1 Ectothiorhodospiraceae bacterium
CACCATCGGGTGCACCACGCTCGCAACGAGAAATACATCGACCGCAACTACGGCGGTGTGCTGATCATCTGGGACCGCCTGTTCGGCACCTTCGTCGCCGAGGATCCGGCCGAGCCGTGCGAGTACGGCATCGTGCGGCAGATCGAGACGGACAATCTGCTGGTGATGATCTTCCACGAGTGGGTCGACATGTTCCGCGACGCCGCCCGCCCGGGCCCGCTCTGGCAGCGCCTGCAGCATTTCTGGCGGCCGCCCGAGTGGCAGCGGGAGCAGGCCCGGGCTGCGGCGGAGGGGCAGGGGTGAGCGCGGTGGCAGGCCGTACTGCCGCTACGGCAGGAAGGGTTGCCGTGGCGGCCAGCCGCCGGATCCCGGCCGATCCGGCGCGGGTATTCGCCCTGGCGCTGAACACTGGGCTCTTTCCGAGTCTGTTCCCAGGCTTTGGCCCCATCCCTGCGGTACTGTCGGTGGAGAGGCTGGACGATGGACCGCTTGCAGTCGGCAGCCGGCGCCGGGTACGCAGCAGCGACGGCGGCGAACTGCTCGAACAGGTGCTGGAGCTGGTCGAGGCACGGCGACACCGTTATGTGGTGAGCGGCTTTCGCCCGCCATTCTCCTGGTGGGTGCAGGCCGCCGAGGCAGACTGGCGCTTTACACCCTGTGCCGAAGGCACGGAAGTGCGCTGGGAGTATCGGTTCGCGGCGCGTGGCTGGCTGGCACGGCTGCCGGTCACGGTGCTGGCACACCTGTGCTTCCGCCCCGCGATGCGGCGCTGTCTGGAGCGCCTCGCGCATGTCAGTGCCGCGCGCCGGTTTTGAACGTCACGCCGGTCTCGAAAGACGCCGGGGTTATTGCCCTGGCTTGGTCAGGGGCGGCCCGCGGCCCTGACCGTGGCCGGTTTACTGGAGCGTGTCGGGGTTGCCCGCCATCGGCAGGCTGCCGGTGTGACTTTGCAACTCGCGGAACGCCAGCGGACTCCCCGTCTCGGCCCAGGTCTCGGCAGCCTCAAGCGCGCTGAACAGCGCCTGCTGGCCGCTCTGGCGCATGACGCGGAGCAGATCCATCAGGGTCACGAAAGCCTCGGAAAGGCCGGAGAACAGCGCGGCGGTGCCGGCAGGTCCGCTCTCGGCCAGGCCCATGTAGGCGCTGCGGCCGAGGTCGACGAAGTAGCCGATGCGCACCCGCCGGCGCCGGGCCTGTTCGGGGAACAGGCCGGCGTAGAGCAGGCACTGGTCACCGACGTTCTGCAGACGGTCCTCCCGCAGCCGGCCCTGCGACCCGATGGCTTCCAGAAAGCGCAGCGCCAGCACGGTCCTGGCAAGGTCGGCACGGGTCAGATAGCGCATCAGCAAAAAGACCAGATAGCTCTCCTTTTCCTCGTCGAGATGGCAGCTCAATCGTTCCTCGGCTTCCTTGACCAGGCGGTGCCATGAGGCCTTGGCCGTCGGCTCAATCATCAATTCGTTCATGTTCTGCCTCCTGTTAGCACTGCGGCAAATCCGCTGCTAAATGGCGAGAGGAAACGCCTTTATTGATAATTTGAGCAGGATGGCGGACAGGCCGCAAGATTGCTGCCTTTGCCATGAATAATGGTGGCGGCGAGGGGCGCTTTCACCTGGGTGGTGCCGTTCCGTCTTTGGATTTGGCAGCAGCAGATAGCTGCTGCTAATTGGTGTTTTTGAGTCGAATTTCCAAATCGGATTTCCGGGAAGGACAGGCGGCGAGTACAAGGTGCCTGGGAGCCGGGCAGCTCATTGCCCTGTGGCCGCTGCCAGGCAAGGGGCTCTGGGTTGTCTAGGCCGGAATGAAGACGCGCCTCGGCGGTGGCCGAGGCGCGATGTCAGGAGAACCGGAAGCTCGGGCGGCGGTTACCGCCCCGAGCAGTGGCCGCCGCTGGCGGCCTGGC
>JAJUFY010000323.1 GCA_029263635.1 Ectothiorhodospiraceae bacterium
AGCGATATCCCGCCGCGGGGTGATGTCGCCGTGGCCGAGGTAGTGCAGGATCAGCGAGTTCATCACCGGGTGCGATTCGTACATCCGGTAATCGGGGTCGGGCAGGCCGTAGTCGGACGGTTTGCCCATCACGGCCCGCACCAGCGCCGCGTCCAGCCGCTGCTTGAGCCAGCGCGGCAGCCGCAGCTTGCCGCCGATGGTGTCGGTGGGCCGGCCGAACATGAATTTGGGGATGAAGTAATAGCCGCGGCGCAGCGAGATATCGACGCTGCGCGCATGATGCACGGCGTCGACGGCGATGTCGGCGCCGGAGTTGCCGCAGCCGACCACCAGCACCCGTTGGCCCTGCAGTTGTGTCGGGCTGCGGTAGGCGCTGGAATGCATCACCGTGCCCGCGAATTCGCCCGGCAGCGACGGCATGTTGGGATGGTGCAGAGTGCCGTTGGCGATCAGTACGCCGTCGAAGCGGCGCGTGCGGGTTTCTCCCTGCGCCTCGGTGGTGACCTGCCAGCCGTCGCCGTCCGGTTCCACGCGGACCACCCGGGTGCTGAATTCGTAGTGGCGGTACAGGTCGAAATGGCGCGCGTAGTCGCGGAAATACTGGCGCATCTCGGCGTGGTGGGGATAAGTTGCCACCTCGTTCGCCATGGGAAACTCGGCGAACTGCGTGGTCGTCTTGGACGAGATCAGGTGCGCCGTCTCGTACATGGTGCTGTGGGGATTGTCGATGTCCCACAGCCCGCCGACGTCGGAGTGCAGCTCGAAGCCGATGAAGGGTATGCCGTATTTCTTCAGATTGCGCGCCGCGGCCAGTCCCATCGGGCCGGCGCCGATCACAGCGTACATGACGCTTCTCCTCCAAATGAGCCGTTTTGCTTATGCTTGATAGTCAGCCTAAATCACCCGGACCGGCTGCGGCTGGGCAAATTGGGACCATGGAGCGGTCAAATCGGGACGCCGCCGCTATCCAGACACGATGACGAACACACCGACGGTTACGCTCCGCTTCAGTCAGGCCATCGTACAGGCGGCTGCACGGCTTGGCGTCTCGCTGCCCGCCAGCCTGCTTGCGGAGCTGGGCGTATACCCGGCACGGGTCCCGCTGTCGCTGCAGGACGCGCTCTGGCAGGCCATCGACTCTGCTGGGGAGGATCCGCTGCTTGGGCTGCGGATGGGGCTGGAGGTGCAGGTCGGGCATCTGGACAGTGCCGGCCTGCTGCTGATGAGCTGCGACACGCTGGGCAGCGCCCTCGACGCGCTGCTCGAGTATTTCCCCATCATCGGCGAGGGCAGCTCGCTGGAGGCCGTGACCGAGAATGGCCGCGTGCGGCTGCGTTACCTGCCGGGTTACGAGGTGTGCCGGGAGCTGCGCACCGAGGCGGTGATCGGCTGCTTCGTGCACCTGTCGCGCTGGATGACGGGCGGGCGCGTGGCGCCGGCGGAGATCGGTCTGCGCCACGCGCCGCGCACGCAGCCCGAGCGCTATGAGGCGCTGCTCGGCTGCCCGGTCCGGTTCGAAGAGCCCGACTACGGCCTGGTGTACGCCGAGCACGATCTGCAAGTGCCGCTCATTCAGGCCAATGCTACCCTGCGCGCCTACCTGCAGCAGGCGGCCGATCAGATGCTGGCATCGCTGTCGGCCCAGAGCCTGGGGGCGCAGGTGCAGGCGCTGGTGCGGCATCACCCGCATTGGGGCAAGGAGCGGATCGCCGAGCTGCTCGGCATCAGCGGCCGGCACCTGACCCGGCGGCTCGCCGATGAGGGCAGTTCTTTCAAGCTGCTGCGCGATGCGGTCCTGCACCGGATGGCCGCCGAGCGGTTGCGGCGCGGCGACCGCCTGCTCGATATCGCCCTGGACCTGGGCTTTTCCGACGAAAGCGCCTTTGCCAAGGCTTTCCGACGCTGGGCTGGCCTGAGCCCGGCGCAGTTCCGGGAGCGGACTGCAGCCGATCACTGACTCTTCCTTGCCGCTTCCTTGCATATCGATGTCTTGAGCAAGGGATGCTCTCAATCGGCGCTGCTGGGTGTATGCTTCGCGCGCCTTAGTTTTGGAGTAATCCCTAATGAACTCTAATACCACTATCGCCGCTCGTCGGCTTTCCTCGCTCTGTCACCTTGGCCGTGCGGCCGCGATCCTCACGCTGGGCCTGCTCGGTATCGCCACCGCGCAGGCGGCGGACCGCTGGAGCTCGACCAACGTGCAGGTGCTGTATGGCGAGACGTATGAGCTCGGTCCGGAAACCCGCACCATCCTGACCCTGGAACATGCCAGCGGCTGGGAGTACGGCGACAACTTCTTCTTCGTCGACGTCACCGACTTCGAGGATGAAGGCACCGAGCTCTACGGCGAGTTCGCTTCCCGGCTCAGCCTGTCCAAGATCAGCGGCCGCAAGATCGGCGTCGGCCCGCTCGCCGATGTGTTGCTGGCCGGCCAGCTGGAGTTCGGTGACAACCTGCGGACTTACCTGTACGGCATCGGCACCAGCTGGACGATTCCGGGCTTTGCCTTCTTCAACCTGGATTTTTACGTCCGTGACGAGCAGGGCCGGGATGGTGATCCTACCTGGCAGATCACGCCGTCCTGGCTGGTTCCCTTCGGTGTCGGCCCGGTGAAGGCCAGCTTCGGCGGCTTCATCGACTTCGCCGGCTCGCAGGGCGATCGCGAGGAGTCGATCATCGGCGCGCCGCAGTTGCTGGTCGACGTCGGCAATTTCTGGGGCGCCCCGGACCGGCTCCGCCGGCCAGCTTGCAC
>JAJUFY010000410.1 GCA_029263635.1 Ectothiorhodospiraceae bacterium
CAGCGATCCGCAATCGACGTAGATGTTGATGCCGTCGGTGCTCACTCCGATAGCGGTGACGGCAGCGCCCAGCTAGCAGAAGATGTCCGGCGCGACCTGATAGGTGGCGCCGTTGGCGCAGTCGAGCACGACCTTCATGCCGCCGAACTGCAGCGTGTGGCCGACGGTATGCTTGCAGAACTCGATGTAGCGGCCGCGCGCATCGACCAGCCGGGACGCCCGGCCCAGCGCGCCGGAATCGACCGTGGTCAGCGGCCGCTCGAATTCTTCCTCGATCGCCGCTTCGTCGGCATCGTTGAGCTTTTCGCCGGCGGCTGAAAAGAACTTGATGCCGTTGTCTTGGTGGGGATTATGCGAAGCGCTGATGACGATGCCAGCGGCGGCATGCAGGGTCCGGGTCAGGTAGGCGATAGCGGGCGTCGGCATCGGCCCGAGCAGGACGATATCCAGGCCCGCCGCCGACAGCCCCGCCTCCAGCGCCGACTCGAACATGTAGCCGGACAGGCGGGTGTCCTTGCCGATCAGTACCTTCCTGCCGCCCTGTCGGGCAAGCACGCGACCGGCGGCCCAGCCCAGCTTGAGCATGCTGTCGGCAGTAATGGGAAATTCCCCCACCCGGCCGCGGATGCCATCCGTTCCGAACAAGCGCTTCGTCATACGCCGCTCCGTGCTTGTGATTATTGCTTCACCCACGCGGGGCCGTTGCGTACGTCACCCTATCGGCTGACAGCGTGCGCGACCGTGACCGCGTCCACGGTAGGCCGCACGTCATGTGCCCGCACCAGCACTGCCCCGGCCCGCACGGCGATCACCGCCGCCGCCAGGCTGCCGTACAGGCGCTCTCCGGTCGGCCGGTCAAGCATGGCGCCGATCATCGACTTGCGGGACATGCCGACCAGGACCGGATAACCCAGCGAGGTCAGCTGATCGAGTTGATCCAGCAGCCGACAGTTGTGCGCCAGCGTCTTGCCGAACCCGAACCCCGGGTCGAGCAGGATCGCCTCGCGCCGGATCCCCGCAGCCTCGCACGCCTTCGCCCGCTCCAGCAGGAAATCCCGGACCTCGGCAACCACGTCCTGGTACTGGGGATTGGCCTGCATGGTGCGGGGCTTGCCCTGCATGTGCATCAAGCAGACCGGCACCTTCAGGCTGGCCGCCAGCTCCAGAGCGCCAGGCGCTCTCAATGCCTGCACGTCGTTGATCAGGCCGGCGCCGGCGGCGACCGCCGCCTCCATGACCGCAGGCTTGCTGGTATCCACCGAAATGGGAACCGGGAACCGGCTGGCCAAGGCTTCGACCACCGGAACCACCCTTTCCAGCTCCTGCTCCACCGGCACATCGGCCGCACCAGGGCGGGTCGACTCGCCACCGACATCGAGGATGGCCGCGCCCTCTTCGACCATGCGGGCGGCCTGGTCGATGGCGGCAGGCAGGGAAAAGAATCGCCCCCCGTCCGAGAAGGAATCGGGGGTGATATTGAGGATGCCCATGACGCGCGGGGCGCTCAGATCGAGCGAGCGCCCGTTGCAATCCAGCATGGGCCCTGGACCAGCGACCGCCATGAAGACTACGACGTCAGTGGTCGCTGGCAGGGCGTCCGAAGCCCGGTTCCGGCGCTCCGTCGGTCGACGGAGCATCGGAGGCATCGGACCTGGGGCCACCGCGGGTATCGGTCCAATCCCGCGGCGGCCGCGGCGGCCGGCCGTTCATGATGTCGTCGATCTGCTCGCGATCGATGGTTTCGTACTTCATCAGCGCTTCGGCCATCGCATGCAGCTTGTCGATGTGCTGCGTCAGGATCTCCTTGGCGCGGTTGTAGTTGGCGTCGATGATCGCGCGGACTTCTTCGTCGATGGTGTGCGCGGTACCGTCCGACACCTGCTTGCGCTGGGTCACGGAATGACCGAGGAACACCTCGCCCTCGTCCTCGCCGTACG
>JAJUFY010000120.1 GCA_029263635.1 Ectothiorhodospiraceae bacterium
CAGCAAGGCGCTGGACGATCAGCGGCCGCAAACCCGGGCGGCGCTGCAGGAAGCGCTGGAGGCGGCTGTGCTGATCCTGGCGCCGATCACTCCGCACATCTGCCATGCGCTGTGGGCGGCGCTCGGCCATTCGGAGCCGGTGGTGAACGCCGCCTGGCCGAAGGCCGATCCGGCGGCGCTGGTGCGCGACACCCTGACGCTGGCGGTGCAGGTCAGCGGCAAGCTGCGCGGCACCATTGAAGTGGCAGCCGATGCCGATCAGGCGACGATCGAGGCCCTGGCCAAGGCGGAGCCGAACGTGGCGCGCTTCCTGGAAGGCAAGCAGCTGGTGCGCGTGATCGTGGTGCCGAAGCGGCTGGTCAACCTGGTGGTGAAATGAGAGCCGCTGCCCGACTGCTGCTGATTGCGCTGCTGCTGGCGGTCGCCGCCTGCGGCTGGCGGCTGCGCGGGCATGGCCCGGGGGCGTCGCTGGAAGGCTTCGTCCTGTTCGTCGATGCCAGTGCTGCCGAGGCCGACGTCCGCACTTCGGTGGAGCGCGGTATCCGCACCGCCGGCGCGGAACTCGCCGCCGGCCCGGCAGCGGCCGACGCCGTGCTGGTACTGCTCGGCGAGACGGTGCAGCGGCGCGCGGTATCCATCAGTGCCGATGCCCGGGCGCAGGAATACGAGCTGACCTACAACCTGCGCTATCGGCTGGATACGTCTGCCGGCGAATCGCTGATCGCGCCCGAAACGGTCCAGGTGACCGGCGTCTACCAGTACGACCCCAACAACGTGCTCGGTACCCAGGCGCGCGCCGACACCCTCACCGGGCGGCTGCGGCAGGACGCTGCCCGGCTGCTGTTGCTACGCGTGCACGCGGTGCTGACGCGCGGGGTGCAGGAGTAGCCGGTGCCGATCCGCCCGGACGAGCTGGAACGCCATCTCGCCAGGCAGCTTGCGCCGGTCTACCTGATTGGCGGCGAAGAGCCGCTGTTCGTGCGGGAATCCGAGGATGCCGTGCGTGCGGCGGCCCGTGCCGCGGGTTGCAATGAGCGGGTGGTGCTGGAAGTCGAAGCCGGCTTTGACTGGAATCGCCTGAGCGATGCCGCCGCCAATCTTTCCCTGTTCGGTGATCGCCGCCTGATCGAGCTGCGGCTGCCGACCGGCAAGCCCGGCACGGCCGGCGCCAAGGCCATCAGCAATTACTGTGCGGCGCCGGGCGCCGATGCCGTGCTGCTGATCACCACCGGCAGCCTGGATGCTTCCCAGCGCAAGAGCGCCTGGGCCTCTGCCGTGGAGAGAGCCGGGGTTTTCGTGTACGGCTGGCCGCTGCCGCTCGCCCAGCTGCCGCAGTGGATCGAGGCGCGGCTGCGCCGCGCCGGGCTGACGGCGCCGCGGGAAGCGGTGGCGCTGCTCGCCGAGCGCTCCGAAGGCAATCTGCTGGCGGCCGTGCAGGAGATCGACAAGCTGCGGCTGCTGTTCGGCGAGGGGACGCTGACGCTGGAGCAGGTGAGGGCGGCGGTGGCCGACAGCGCCCGCTATACCATCTATGATCTGGCCGAGGCCGCGCTCGCCGGGCAGCTCGGCCGCAGCGTCCGAGTCCTGCGCGGGCTGCGCGAGGAAGGCGTCGAGCCGACCCTGGTGCTGTGGGCGCTGACGCGCGATCTGCGTGTTGTCACCGGCATCGCCGAGCGCATCCCGCCCCATGAACTCTTCAGCCGCGAGCGGATCTACGGTAAGGCTCAGCAGGCGGCGTTGCAGCGCGCCGCGCAGCTGGCGCCGGCCAGGGCCTGGCGGCAGCTGCTCCTGCAGGCGGAGCGGGTCGACCGGGTGCTGAAGGGCGTGGCAGCCGGCAGGCCCTGGGACGAGTTGTTACAATTGACCGCTGCCTTCGCACAGGCCGCGGGGCGGCAGGCGCGCCAGCCGCTGTAGGAGCGGCTGCCCTGGCCCCGCCCCCGGACCTCGCAGGCCGGAGGGTGGCAAAGGCAATCGCGACGAGGAAACCGCTGGCGCCATAGGGTGGACGGCGGCACGGAACCAGCTATGACCGACACGAACATTCAGACCTACATGCAGTCTCTCGGCCAGCGCGCCCGCCAGGCGGCGCGGGTAATGAGCAGGGCCGAGGCCGGCGCCAAGAACGCTGCGCTGCTCGCCATCGCCGAGCGCATCGAGCGGTCCGTCGAGCCGTTGCTCGAAGCCAATGCCAAGGACGTCGAAGCAGGCCGGGCCAATGGCCTCGACGCGGCGCTGCTGGACCGCCTGGAGCTCAACCCGGCCCGCATCGCCGCCATGGCCGAGGGGCTGCGGCAGATCGCCGCGCTGCCCGATCCGGTCGGGGCCGTGCGCGACCTTGCCTACCGGCCGACCGGCATCCAGGTCGGCAAGATGCGGGTGCCGCTGGGTGTGGTCGGCATCATCTACGAATCGCGGCCGAACGTGACGGCGGATGCCGCCGGCCTGTGCCTGAAATCCGGCAATGCCACCATCCTGCGCGGCGGCTCCGAAGCGCTGCATTCCAACGGCGCCATCGCGGCCTGCATCCGTGCCGGGCTCGAGCAGGCCGGGTTGCCGGAAGCGGCTGTGCAGGTGGTGGAAACCAGCGACCGGGCCGCGGTTGGCGAGCTGATCCGCATGAACCGCTACGTCGACGTGCTGGTGCCGCGCGGCGGCAAGGGACTGATCGAGCGCATCGCCCGTGAGGCGACCGTGCCGGTCATCAAGCACCTGGACGGCGTCTGCCACGTCTACATCGACGACCACGCCGATCTGCAGAAGGCCCTGCGGGTGGCGTTCAACGCCAAGACCCAGCGTTACGGGACCTGCAACACCATGGAAACCCTGCTGGTCGCCGCCGGCATCGCCGAGGCGGTGCTGCCGGCGCTGGCCGAGCGCTATGCCGAGGCCGGGGTGGAACTGCGCGGCTGCGAGCGTGCCCGGGCGCTGGTGCCGTCCATGAGCGCGGCGACCGAAGAGGACTGGGGCGAGGAGTACCTGGCGCCGGTGCTGGCGGTACGGGTGGTGGACGGCCTGGACGAGGCGATCGACCACATCGAGACCTACGGTTCGCATCACACCGACGCTATCATCACGGAAGACTACGGGCGCGCCCGGCGCTTCCTGCGCGAGGTGGATTCCAGCTCGGTGATGGTGAATGCCTCCACCCGCTTTGCCGACGGCTTCGAGTACGGGCTCGGCGCCGAGATCGGCATCAGCACCGACAAGCTGCACGCGCGCGGCCCGGTCGGACTGGAAGGGCTGACCACGGAGAAATTCATTGTCCTGGGAGATGGCCAGATCCGTGAGTAGAGGCAGCGCCGCCGCGTGACGACGACTGCGCCTATCGGGATCTTCGGAGGCACCTTCGATCCGGTGCACTTCGGGCACTTGCGGCCGGTGCTGGAAGTCCTCGAAGAACTCCCGCTTGCCGAGGTCCGTCTGATCCCGGTGCATGTGCCGCCGCACCGGGATACGCCCAGCGTCAGCAGCGCGCAGCGCCTGGAACTGCTGCGGCTGGCGGTTGAAGGCGTGCCGGGCCTCGTGGTCGACGACCGCGAGACTCGCCGGCCGGGGCCGTCCTATACCGTCGATACGCTGGCCGACCTGCGCCGGGAATTTCCGCACAGGTCCCTGTGTCTAATTCTCGGCATGGACAGCTTCCTGGGCCTTCCCAGCTGGCACCGCTGGCAGGAACTCACGCGCTATGCGCACCTGGTGGTGCTGGACCGGCCCGGCTCGGCGCCGCCGGCGGAGGGCGTGCTGGCCGACTGGCTGGCCGAGCGCCGGACCGAATCACCCGAGCCGTTGCGGAGCAGCAGCGCCGGCGCTGTCTATTTTCATCCTGTCACCCAGCTCGATATCTCCGCGACCATGATCCGCCACCTGATCGCCGCCGGCCGGCTGCCGCGGTTTCTCGTGCCGGAGGCGGTATGGCGGCGGATCGTGGAGCAGGGGCTGTACGGCTGGACGGCAGGGACTTTTACCCACACCACATGACAGGTGGCCATGACTGAAGCAGCAACGCGACTGGAGTACGTGGAACGGGTCGTCCGCCATGCGCTGGAGGACCTGAAGGCGGTGGAGCCGGTTACCCTCGACGTGCGCGGCAAGACTCCGATCACCGACCTGATGATCATCGCCTCCGGCAACTCCACGCGGCATGTGAAATCCATCGCCGACAGCGTGGTCGAGAAGGCCAAGGAAGCCGGCCTGCGGCCGCTGGGGGTCGAGGGCGAGGACGCTGGCGAGTGGATCCTGGTGGACCTGGGCGACGCCGTGGTCCACGTCATGCTGCCCGCCGTGCGCGAGCTCTACCGGCTCGAACGCATCTGGGGGCTGGACGCGGACGAGGAAGATGCTTCGCCGTTGAGCCAGGCGCACCAGTAGCCCGACTGTGCGGTTTCTGATCATCAGCGTCGGGCAGAAGATGCCCGACTGGGTGGCGGCCGGCGTGCGGGAATATGCCGGCCGGCTGCCCGGCAATTTGCTGCAGCTGGTCGAGCTGCCGCTGGGTACCCGCACCAAGGCCGGCGATCCGCGCCGCGCCCAGGCTAAAGAGAGCCAGCGCCTGCTCAAGGCCATTCCCGGCGGCGCCCGTGTGGTGGCGCTCGATCCGCGCGGCCGCTCGTTGAGTACCGAGGCGCTGGCCGGCAAGCTGGACGGCTGGCTGCAGGAGGGACGCGACGTCGCCTTCCTGGTCGGCGGTCCGGAAGGCCTCAGCGCCGAGTGCCTGGCACGCAGCGACGAGCGCTGGTCGCTGTCGGCGCTGACGTTCCCGCACATGCTGGTCCGGGTGATTCTCGCCGAGCAGCTCTATCGCGCCTGGACGATCCTCCGGAATCATCCGTATCATCGCTGAGATGCATGCCTGCCGCCGGCCCCATGTCCGGCCGGCGTTCCGCCGTGCTCTCATCCGCTTACAGACCAGGGAAGACCGATGCTGACGGACACCACGCCCGATATCTATCTCGCCTCGAACTCGCCGCGGCGCCGCGAGCTGCTCGACCAGATCGGCGTGCGCTACGGCTGGCTTGCCGCCGACGTCGACGAGGCGCGGCGCCCGGACGAAAGCCCCGAGGTCTACGTGTTGCGGCTGGCGCTGGAGAAGGCCCGCCAGGGGCTGCTGGCCCGCGGGGAACGGACGCCGCTGCCGGTGCTCGGCGCCGATACCATCGTAGTGCTGGATGAGCAGGTGCTCGGCAAGCCGGAAACCCCCGAACAGGGCGTGGCCCTGCGGACGGCGCTGTCCGGCCGCACGCACAGGGTACTGACGGCGGTGGCCCTGGCCGATGGCGAGCGGGAAGCGACTCGGCTGTCGGTCAGCCACGTCAGTTTCCGGGAGATTGCGCCGGAGGAGGCCGAGAATTACTGGAACACCGGCGAGCCCTGGGACAAGGCCGGCGGCTATGCCATCCAGGGCCGTGGCGCGGTGTTCATCGAGCGGCTGGAAGGCAGCTACTCGGGAGTGATGGGTTTGCCGCTGTTCGAGACGGCCCAGCTATTGGACGAATTCGGTGTCGGCTACCAGCGGCATTGGTAGAGGCACGTAGCGCGTGGCTCAGGAAATCCTCATCAACGTCACTCCGCGCGAGACGCGCGTAGCGCTGGTCGAGAACGGCGTGCTGCAGGAAGTCAGCATCGAGCGGGAGCGACGTCGCGGCCTGGTCGGGAATGTCTATGTCGGCAAGGTGGTGCGGGTGCTGCCGGGGATGCAGGCGGCCTTTGTCGATGCCGGACTGGAACGGACCGCCTTCCTGCACGTCAACGACATCATCCTGCCGCCGCCGGGGGCCGAGGGCGTACCGCCGCGCCGCAGCGAGAACATCAGCGAGCTGCTGACCGAGCAGCAGCGGATCCTGGTGCAGGTGGTCAAGGATCCGATCGGCAGCAAGGGCGCCAGGCTCACCACCAACATCACCGTCCCCTCGCGCTACCTGGTATTGCTGCCGCATCAGCCCTCGGTCGGCGTTTCGGCGCGGATCGAGGACGAGGCCGAGCGGGCGCGGCTGAAGGCGATTGGTCAGGCCTTTCTCGACGAGGGCGACGAGAACGGCTACATCGTGCGTACCGCTGCCGAGCAGGCCAGCGAGGAGGCCCTGCGCGCCGACCGCGATTTCCTGCGCAAGCTCTGGGATTCCATCCGCCAGCGCGCCGAGCATGCTCAGCCGGGCACCCTGGTGCACGAGGACCTGCCGCTCTCGCTGCGCTCCATGCGGGATCTGGTGGCGGGCGAAGTGGAGAAGGTCCGGATCGACTCGCGCGAGAACCATCAGCGGCTGCTGGATTTCTGCGAGCAGTTCCTGCCGGAGATCGCGCCGCGCATCGAGTACTATCCGGGCGAGCGGCCGATCTTCGACCTGTACGGCGTCGAGGACGAGCTGCAGAAGGCGCTGGAGCGCAAGGTAGTGCTCAAGTCGGGCGGCTATCTGATCATCGACCAGACCGAGGCGATGACCACCATCGACGTCAACACCGGTGCCTACGTCGGCCATCGCACGCTCGCCGAGACCATCTTCAAGACCAACCTGGAGGCGGCTCAGGCCATCGCCCGCCAGGTCCGGCTGCGCAATCTCGGCGGCATCATCATCATCGACTTCATCGACATGCTGGAGGCGGAGCACCAGCGGCAGGTGCTGCGGGCGCTGGAAAAGGCGCTGGAGCGCGACCACGCCAAGACCCAGATCAGCGGCGTCTCTGCGCTGGGCCTGGTAGAGATGACCCGCAAGCGCACCCGCGAGAGCCTGGAACATATC
>JAJUFY010000301.1 GCA_029263635.1 Ectothiorhodospiraceae bacterium
CCCCGTCGTGGGCCTTAACGATGCGGCGGAATTCCCTGCGCGCCGCGTGGCAGACGGTGCGGCTGCCGGTGATGCCGACCGTCATCATGCACTTGCCGGCTCTGGCGCCGCGCCAGCGTAGGTAACGCTCCAGCCACTCCACCTGCCGCGGATGGCCGGCGAGCGCAAGCTGAGTTTCGGTCTCTACGGCGTTGCTCAGCCGTATCATGGACAGCGGCACCCGCCTCTGCACCAGCATGCGGGCGGCGCTGCGCGCCTGCTCCCAGCCGGGGAAGAACACCGCATGGAAGGATTCATGTTCCGGCAGCGGCGTCACCCGCACCTTGACCTCGGTGAGGATGCCCAGCCGGCCCTCGCTGCCCAGGATGAGTTCGCGCAGATCGGGTCCGGCCGAGGAGGCGGGCAGGGTGGGCAGCATGAACGTGCCGTCCAGGGTTTCCAGCCGGCCGCCGGCAAACAGCTGCTCGATGCGGCCGTAGCGCAGCGACTGCTGGCCGCTGGAGCGGCTCGCGACCCAGCCGCCGACGGTGGACAGCTCGAACGACTGCGGGAAATGCCCCAGCGTGTAGCCGTGCGGCCGCAGCTGCGCCTCCAGCTGCGGGCCCGGCGTGCCGGCGCCGAAGGTGGCGATCTGGCTGTCGCGGTCGAGGTCGAGCAGGCGGTTCATGCGGCCCATGTCGACGGTGAGCACCGGCCGGTCCGAGGCAGGCGGGTTGATATGGCCGACCACGCTGGTGCCGCCGCCGTAGGGGATCACCACGAGGTCCTGTTCCTGGGCAAAGCGCAGCAGTTCGGCGACCTCGTCGCTGCAGGTCGGATAGGCGACGCCGTCCGGATAGCGGCCGAACTCGCCGCTGCGCATCGCCAGCCAGTCCGGCAGGCTCTGGCCGCGGGCATGACGCAGGCGGTCTTCGGCGGCCGTGGTGACCAGGGGATGGGCGGGCATGCGGGAGGCCGGTACCCGCGAAAGCGCCTGCTCCAGCGTGGCATCCGGCAGCGGCTGCCCCGGGCCGATGCGGGCCGCCAGGAACTCTATGCTGCCCGCCGGCGCGGCGGCCTCGACCCGTGCATCTCCCCAACCGTTCCAGCGTCGCATCTTGTTGTCTCCAGAGCCTGTCGATCCCGCTCGTGGGCTTTGCAGATCATAGTAGACGCCCGGGCCGGGGGAGCGCGAGACGCCGGCGCGGTGGATCCGGCTGGCAACGAGACGGGGGCCTTACGACGCCGGCGCGATATCGGCGGTATCGCCGGTGGCGACGATCTTCAGGACTTGCTCCAGTGGCAGCGGCCGGCTGTAGGCATAGCCCTGGATCAGCAGCGGCTCGCCGTACGCTGCGAAGCGTTGGACCTGGCGCACGTCCTCGATGCCTTCGAGGATGATCAGCGGTTGCTGCAGGTGGGCCGCCCGCCGCCGCGCGAGGATGGTCCGCAGGGTATCGACGGCATCGCCGGCGTGGCGGGAGCCGGTATCTATCTTGATGATGTCCCAGAGCCAGGAGCCTTCGCGGCGGGCGTCGGCGGCAACGCCGCGGTGATCGTCCAGTGCCACCAGTACCCCTGTCTGGCGCAGCTGGAAGCACAGTTCCGCCGTCTGCAACGGCGCGCCCTCGTATTCCTCGGGGATCTCGACCACCAGCTGGTGTGGCCGGACCTGCCGTACCGTCCGTTCCAGCATCGACAGGTACAGCGCCAGCCAGCCCGGATCGCGGGCGGTCGCCACCGAGAGGTTGACGAACAGATGCCGGCCCGGTTGCTGCGGCAGGATCTGCGCGATCCGCAGGGCGTGCCGCAGGCCGGACAGATCGACCCGCAGCCAGCCTTTTGGGTCATGCAGCAGGTGGAAGAACTGTGCCGGCGGCTGGTGCTCGCCGTCGACAACGCGCCGGGCCAGTACCTCGAGGCCGAACAGGGCGCCGTCGCCCATGCGGTAGATCGGCTGGAAATAAGCAGACAGCTCGTCACTGGCCAGGGCTTTCTCGGGTTCCATGCGTCTCCCGTTGCCTCTGGATGCCATCACTGCCGAGCATCTTAAAGTAAGTCAGGAACTGCCGGCGAGTGGCGATTCGCAAGCAGCGTCCGGCCGCTGTGAGCCGTGCAGCGCACCGGCACTGGCGACGGATTGGAGCGGTGGCGGTTCGGTGGTAGGATGGCCGATCCGTTCCGGTGCTGTCGGCCTTGCCGCCGGAACGTGAATCTTCGGGGCATCCCGCTGTCAGAACAGAGCCGGTCGGCGCGTTGCCGGCGGCGCGATCAATGGCGGCGGCGTCGGTCCCCCCGCGACGATACATCGTGAATCCCGTCAGGTCCGGAAGGAAGCAGCGGCAGCGGTGGATTCGGGCGCCGGGGTGTGGCTGGCGCGGCCGCCTCCATTTTTCAAGAGCGCTCCGGGGGCGGAAGGCGGTTCCCTGCCTTCGGGTGCAGCCATGGGCTCCCGCTGCCGGCCGCCTTCGGTGCTAGAATCCCGGTTCGCTCACACCCAGGGAATGCTGACCGACCCATGAGCTATCAGGTTCTTGCCCGCAAGTGGCGGCCACGCAGCTTTGCCGAAATGGCAGGGCAGGAGCACGTCCTGCAGGCGCTGGTCAATGGGCTGGATGCGGACCGGCTGCACCATGCCTACCTGTTCACCGGTACCCGGGGCGTCGGCAAGACCACCATCGCCCGCATCATCGCCAAATGCCTCAACTGCGAGCAGGGTGTGAGCTCGACCCCCTGTGGCAGCTGCACCGCCTGCCGCGAGATCGACCAGGGCCGCTTCGTCGACCTGATCGAAGTCGACGCCGCCTCCCGGACCAAGGTCGAAGATACCCGCGAGCTGCTCGACAACGTGCAGTACGCGCCGACCCGCGGCCGCTACAAGGTGTATCTCATCGACGAGATCCACATGCTCTCCACGCACAGCTTCAATGCGCTGCTGAAGACGCTGGAGGAGCCGCCACGGCATCTGATCTTCGTCTTTGCCACGACCGAGCCGCACAAGGTTCCTGCAACGATTCTGTCGCGCTGC
>JAJUFY010000161.1 GCA_029263635.1 Ectothiorhodospiraceae bacterium
CGGTTTCTATGACGATAACGGCATTTCCATCGACGGCAAGGTGCATGGCTGGTTTACCGACGACACGCCCAAGCGCTTCGAGGCCTATGGCTGGCATGTGGTGCGCGGCGTCGACGGCCACGACGCCGAGGCCGTGCGCCGGGCGGTCGAGGAGGCGCGCGCCGTCACCGACCGGCCGAGCCTGATCTGCTGCAAGACCATCATCGGCTTCGGCGCCCCCAATGCCGCCGGTACCCACGGCGTGCACGGCGCCCCGCTCGGCGTCGAGGAGATCGCCGCCAGCCGCACCTTCCTGAACTGGCCGCATGCGCCGTTCGAGGTGCCGGACGCCATCTACCGCGCCTACGACGCCCGCGAGAAGGGCGCCGCGCTCGAGCAGGAGTGGAACCAACTTTACGCCGAATACAAGAAAACCCACCCGGACCTGGCCGCCGAGTTCGAGCGCCGGCTGGCCGGCGCCCTGCCGGAAGACTGGGCGCAGGTGGTGGAACAGGCGCTGGTCGAGGTGGATGCGCAGGCGGCCACCATCGCCACCCGCAAGGCCTCGGAGAACGCGCTCAATGTGTTCGGCCCGCACCTGTCGGAACTGATCGGGGGCTCGGCCGACCTCACCGGCTCCAACAACACCTGGTGGAAGGGCTGCGAGGCCGTCACCGACCGCGATGCCGCCGGCAACTACGTGTTCTACGGCGTGCGCGAGTTCGGCATGTCGGCCGTGATGAACGGCCTGGCCCTGCATGGCGGCTTCATTCCCTACGGCGGCACCTTCCTGGTGTTCTCGGACTATGCGCGCAATGCGGTGCGCATGGCCGCGCTGATGAAGCAGCGGGTGGTATTCGTTTACACCCACGATTCCATCGGTCTGGGCGAGGACGGCCCGACCCACCAGCCGATCGAGCATCTTGCCTCGTTGCGGCTGATACCCAATATGAGCCTGTGGCGGCCGTGCGACGCGGTCGAGACCCTGGTGGCCTGGCAGGCGGCGCTTGAGCGCAAGGAGGGTCCGACATCCCTCATCTTCTCCCGGCAGAATCTTCCGCACCAGACCCGCGACCCGCAGCAGCTGAAGGCGATCCGCCGCGGCGGCTACGTGCTGCGCGACTGCGAGGGCACGCCCGAGGCCATCCTGATCGCGACCGGGTCGGAGGTGGCGCTGGCGGTGGCCGCCGCCGAGCAGCTGGCGGCGCAGGGCCGGCGGGTGCGGGTGGTGTCGATGCCGTCGACCGATACGTTCGAGGCGCAGGACGCGGCCTACCGCGAGTCGGTGCTGCCGCGGCAGGTGACGGCGCGGGTGGTGGTCGAGGCCGCTTCGCCGGATCTCTGGTACAAGTATGTCGGGCATCAGGGCCGGGTGATCGGCATGACCAGCTTTGGCGAGTCGGCACCCGCTGGAAAGTTGTTCGAGCATTTCGGTTTCACGGCGGAGCGGGTGGCGGCGGCTGTTCGCGAGCTGTTGGCTTAGTTCACAGACTCAAACGATGGAGACGGACATGGCGATCAAAGTTGCGATCAACGGGTACGGCCGCATCGGCCGCAACATTCTGCGGGCTCTGTACGAGTCCGGGCGGACCGATGAAATCAAGATCGTCGCCATCAACGACCTCGGCGACGCCAAGACCAATGCCCACCTGACCCGTTACGACACCGCCCACGGCCGCTTCCCCGGCACCGTCGAGGTGGAAGGCGACTACATGGTGGTCAACGGCGACCGGGTCCGTGTGCTTGCCGAGCGCGACCCGTCCAAGCTGCCCTGGGGCGAGCTGGGAGTGGACGTGGTGCTGGAGTGCACCGGCCTGTTCACCAGCAAGGAAAAGGCCTCGGCCCACCTTGCCGGTGGCGCCAAGAAGGTGATCATCTCGGCTCCGGGCGGCAAGGACGTCGACGCCACCATCGTCTACGGCGTCAACCACCAGGTCCTCAAGGCCTCGGACACCGTCATTTCCAACGCTTCCTGCACCACCAACTGCCTGGCGCCGCTGGTCAAGCCGCTGCACGAGAAGATCGGCGTCGAGCAGGGCCTGATGACCACCATCCACGCCTACACCAACGACCAGGTGCTGACCGACGTCTACCACAGCGACATCCGTCGCGCCCGCTCCGCCACCCAGTCGCAGATCCCGACCAAGACCGGTGCTGCCGCTGCGGTCGGCCTGGTGCTGCCGGAGCTGAACGGCAAGCTCGACGGCTTTGCCATGCGGGTGCCGACCATCAACGTGTCGCTGGTGGACCTGAGCTTCACCGCCAAGCGCGACGTTACGGTCGAGGAGATCAACCAGGTGCTGCGCGAGGCTGCCGAGGGTCCGCTCAAGGGCGTGCTGGAGTACAACGACGAGCCGCTGGTGTCGGTGGACTTCAACCATAACCCGCACTCGTCCATCTACGACGCCACGCTGACCAAGGTCATCGGCCGGCTGGTGAAGGTCTGCGCCTGGTACGACAACGAGTGGGGCTTCTCCAACCGGATGCTCGACACCACCGTGGCGCTGATGAACGCCAAGTAAAGACGGTTCCAAGCCCCGCTTCGCGGGGCTTTCTCATTCGCAAGGACTCCCTAGCCATGTCCGTGATCAAGATGAGCGATCTCGACCTCAGCGGTAAGCGCGTGCTGATCCGCGAGGACCTCAACGTGCCGGTCAAGGACGGCCAAGTCACCGACGACACCCGCATTCGGGCGTCATTAGCGACGATCGAGCTGGCGCTGGACGCCGGCGCACGGGTGATGGTGATGAGCCACCTGGGCCGGCCGAACGAGGGCGAGTTCTCGCCGGAGAACTCGCTGGAGCCGGTCGCCGCGCAGCTGGCCAAGCTGCTGGGGCGCGAGGTGCCGCTCAAGCGCGACTGGCTGGACGGCGTGGAGGTGGAGCCCGGTCAGCTGGTGCTGCTGGAGAACGTGCGTTTCAACAAGGGCGAGAAGAAGGACGACGAGACGCTGGCGCGCCGCATGGCCGCGCTCTGCGACGTGTTCGTGATGGATGCCTTCGGCACCGCCCACCGCGCCCAGGCGTCCACCCACGGTGTGGCCAAGTACGCGCCGGTCGCCTGCGCCGGCCCGCTGCTGGCGGCCGAGCTGGAAGCGCTGGGGCGGGCCCTGGAGAACCCGAACCGGCCGGTGGCGGCCATCGTCGGCGGCTCCAAGGTCTCCACCAAGCTGACCGTGCTGGATGCGCTGTCGCGGGTGGTCGATCAGCTCATCGTCGGCGGCGGCATCGCCAACACCTTCATTGCCGCCGCCGGCTACAAGGTCGGCAAGTCGCTGTACGAACCCGACCTGGTCGAGGAAGCCAGGCGGCTGATGGCCGCCGCCAAGGCCAAGGGCGGCGAGATTCCGATTCCCACCGACGTGGTCTGCGCCACCCGCTTTGCCGAAGACGCCGAGGCGATGGTCAAGCCGGTCGATCAGGTCGGCGACGACGAGATGATCCTCGATATCGGTCCGGACACGGCGCGCCGCTACGCCGACATGATGCGCAGTGCCGGCACCATCGTCTGGAACGGCCCGGTCGGGGTGTTCGAGATCGATCAGTTCGGCAACGGCACCAAGGTCCTGGCCGAGGCGATCGCGGCCAGCCCGGCCTTCTCCATCGCCGGTGGCGGCGATACTCTGGCGGCGGTGGCCAAGTACGGGGTCGGGAAGGGGATCTCCTATATTTCCACCGGCGGCGGCGCGTTCCTGGAATTCCTGGAAGGCAAGACGCTGCCGGCGGTGGCCATGCTCGAAGAGCGGGCACGGCAGCACCGGCTGGCAACGCTGTAAATGTCCTGAAGGACTCCGCTGCCGTTATTCTGGGGACGGCCCGACGTTCGATCGCCACCTGAAAGCCTCGGCCTGTTCCGAGGCATGACACGCGCTAGCGGAGGCAGGATGCCCAAACGACGTACCAAGATCGTTGCCACCCTTGGCCCCTCCACTGCCACCCCGGAGGTAATGGAGGCAATGCTGCGGGCCGGGCTCGACGTGGCCCGGCTCAACCTTTCGCACGGCACCCATGACGCCCATCGCGCCCAGCTTGAGCTGGCCCGCGCGGCCGCCGCGCGCACCGGCCGCTGTCTGGCCATCATGCTGGACCGGCAGGGTCCGAAGATCCGTATCGAGAAATTCCGCACCGGGTCGGTCGTGCTGGAGGAGGGCCAGCGGTTCACGCTGGACGCCGGTCTGGCGTCCGATGCCGGCGATGCCAGCAGGGTGGGGATCACGTACAAGGGGCTTCCGCAGGATGTGCGGCCCGGCGACTGCCTGCTGCTGGCGGACGGGCTGATCCGGCTCGAAGTGGAGCAGGTCGAAGGCCAGGCGATTCACACCCGCGTGACCACCGGCGGCCGGCTCAGCAACAGCAAGGGCATCAACCGCCTGGGCGGCGGCCTGTCGGTCGCCGCGCTGACCGACAAGGACCGCGAGGATATCCGCTTTGCCGCCGAGGTCGGCGCCGACTATGTGGCGGTGTCGTTCCCGAAATCGGCGCACGACATCGAGAAGGCGCGCCGGCTGCTGCAGGCGGCCGGCGGCAGCGGCGGCATCGTCGCCAAGATCGAGCGGCAGGAAGCGCTGGAGAACCTCGACGAGATCATGCAGGCGGCCGACGCCGTGATGGTGGCGCGCGGCGATCTTGCCGTGGAGATCGGCGACCCGCAGCTGGCCGGGGTGCAGAAGGACATCCTGCGGCGTGCCCGCGCCCGCGACTGCGTGGTGATCACGGCCACCCAGATGATGGTGTCCATGGTGCACGCGCCGACACCCACCCGGGCCGAGGTGCTGGACGTGGCCAATGCCATCCTGGATGGCACCGATGCCGTCATGCTGTCCGAGGAGACGGCTGCCGGCGACCACCCGGCCAGGGTCATCGCCACCATGGCCACCATCTGCGAGGGCACCGAACAGTACCAGCGCTTCCACCGCGACCGGGATGACGACCGCGGCTACACCCATATCGACGAGGCCATCGCCAAGGCCTCCATCGATACCGCCAATCGGCTGCAGGTAAAGGCCATCGCCGCGATGACCGAAACCGGCGCCACGCCGATGTGGATGTCGCGCATCGGCACCGAGGTGCCGATCTATGCCTTTACCCGCAATCCGACCACCGAGCGCAAGGTCAACCTCTACCGCGGGGTCTATCCGATCGCCTACGACCCGGTGCAGCACGAACCGACAGCGGTCAACCGCGACCTGATCCAGATCCTCAAGGAAATCGGCGCGGTTGCCGACGGCGATCTGGTGATCGTCACCAAGGGCGATCTCGCCGGCGTGCGGGGCGGCACCAACGCCATGAAAATCATCCGGGTTGGGGAGAATTATTGATCCAGGACGTGGCAACCCGTCTCCGCTGATGCGACACTTCGAGCCAAAACAATCGAAGATGTGGCGATAAGGAGGAGGACATGAGCTACGCAGACGAATATCGTGC
>JAJUFY010000039.1 GCA_029263635.1 Ectothiorhodospiraceae bacterium
CTATCTGGCCTTTCCGGCGTTCCGGCGGTCGCCGCGCGACAGGGTGCCGCTGACCGACCTCGCTCTCGGGCTGGCGGCGGCTGCCAGCGCCGCCTACCTGTTCATTGCCTACGAGCAGCTGGCGCAGAGGCCCGGCAGCCTGACCGGCACGGATCTGCTCGTTGCCTGCGTCGGCATTCCGTTGCTGCTGGAGGCAACCCGCCGGGCGCTGGGGCCGCCGTTGGCCGTCATCGCCCTGATATTCCTGGTCTACAGCGTCGCCGGCCCCTGGATGCCGGGTATGCTGGCGCATCGCGGGGTCAGCCTCCATGCGCTCGCCAACCACCAGTGGATCACCACCGAAGGCGTGTTCGGCATCGCCCTGGGCGTGTCCACCAGCTTCGTGTTCCTGTTCGTGCTGTTCGGTGCGCTGCTGGAGCGCGCCGGCGCCGGCCACTATTTCATCCAGCTCGCTTTCAGCCTGCTCGGGCACCTGCGTGGCGGCCCGGCCAAGGCGGCGGTGGTGGCCTCCGGCATGACGGGACTGATCTCCGGCTCCTCCATTGCCAATACCGTGACCACCGGGACCTTCACCATCCCGATGATGAAGCGCACCGGCTTTACCGCCGAGCGGGCCGGGGCCGTGGAAGTGGCGGCCTCGGTCAATGGCCAGATCATGCCGCCGGTGATGGGGGCTGCCGCCTTCCTGATGGTGGAGTACGTCGGGATTCCGTACGTGGAGGTCATCAAGCACGCCTTCCTGCCGGCGCTGATCTCCTACATTGCGCTGTTCTATATCGTGCATCTGGAAGCGCTCAAGCTCGGCCTGAAGCCGCTGCCACGGGCAGCCAGGCCATGGCTGCAGCGCTTGCTGGGACTTGCCTTCGGGGTCGCGCTGATCTCGGGGCTGTCGCTGGCGGTGTACTACGGGCTCGGCTGGCTCAAGCCGGCGCTGGGCGATGCCGCGATCTGGGTCATCGGGGCGCTGCTGGTCCTGGTTTACCTCGGGCTGCTCAAGGTCGCCGCCAGCAACCCGCCCTTGCCGCCTGACGACCCCCACGCACCGATAGAGACGCTGCCGCAGGCGAGGCCGGTGCTGCTCTCGGGCCTGCACTTCCTGTTGCCGGTGGTGGTGCTGGTGTGGTGCCTGATGGTGGAACGGCTGTCGCCGGGCCTGTCGGCATTCTGGGGCTCGGTGATGCTGATCGTCATCCTGCTCACCCAGCGGCCGCTGCTGTCCTGGATGCGCGGCGATGGTGGCCGCACCCACGGCGGTTTTGTCGACGGACTGGTGGATCTGCGCGAGGGACTGGTTGCCGGCGCCCGTAACATGATCGGCATCGGCATCGCCACCGCCTCGGCCGGCATCATCGTCGGCGCCGTGTCGCAGACTGGTGTCGGCCTGGTGCTGGCCGACCTGGTCGAATTCCTCTCGCTCGGCAATCTGCTGCTGATGCTGCTGCTCACCGCGCTGCTCAGCCTGATTCTCGGCATGGGCCTGCCGACCACGGCCAACTACATCGTGGTCTCCAGTCTGCTGGCGCCGGTGGTGGTGGCGCTAGGGCAGCAGAACGGGCTGCTGGTGCCGATGATCGCCGTGCACCTGTTCGTGTTCTATTTCGGCATCATGGCCGACGTCACGCCGCCGGTGGGGCTGGCCTCCTTCGCCGCCGCCGCCGTTTCCAAGGGAGACCCGATCAAGACCGGCCTGACCGCCTTTTACTACAGCCTGCGTACCGCCGCGCTGCCGTTCATGTTCATCTTCAACACCGATCTGCTGCTGATCGACGTAGGCTTCTGGCATGGCGTAGTGATCTTCGCAGTGGCGGTCGTTGCCATGCTTATCTTCGCGGCCGGCACCCAAGGCTATTTCCTGGTGCGCAGCCGCTGGTACGAGAGCCTGCTATTGCTGGTGGTGGCGTTCACGCTGTTCCGGCCGGGGTTCTGGATGGACCTGCTGCACGACCCGTATCAGGACATTCCTCCGGCGCAGCTCGCCCAGGCATTGGAGTCGGTCGGCGAGGACAGCCAGCTGCGGCTGCACGTGCGCGGCGAGGACGCGGTGGGCGATCCGCGCGAGTTCCACGTGCTGTTGCCGATACCTGCCGGCGAATCCGGTGTGGACAAGCTGGAGCAGCTCGGCCTGCTGCTGTACGAGGATGACGGCAAGGTGCTGATCGACAGCGTCGCCTTCGGCAGCCCGGCCGCCGATGCCGGCCTGGACTTCGATCAGGAGATCCTCGCGGTGCGTGCCCCCACCGATCGCTGGCCCAAGGAATGGATGTGGATTCCTGGCCTGCTGCTGCTGGGGCTGGTGGTGTGGCTGCAGCGGCGCCGTCAGCGCCCGGTAAGCGCCTCTTCGGCGCTTCTGAATCCGCCCACCAGGTAGTTGAAGAACAGCCCGTAAGCGATCGCCAGGGGGATGGCCACCACCAGAGTGGCGGCCATCAGCTCGGACCAGTAGAACACGTCTCCGCGGATCAGCTCGGTCGGCACCCCGGCGGTGACGGTGCGCTGTGACGAGGCGGTGATGAAGGTTGCCGCGTAGATGTAGTTGCCCAGCGACAGCGAGAAGGCGAACACCATGCAGGCGCCGATGCCCGGCCACACCTGCGGCAGGACGACCTTGCGGAAGGCGCCGAAATAGCCGCAGCCGTCCAGCAGCGCCGCCTCGTCCTGCACGCGCGGGATGGCGCGGAAGAAGCCGAGCAACAGCCAGGTGCAGAACGGGATGGTGATGGTGGGCAGCACCACCACCAGCGACCAGATGGTATTGGCGAGTCCCAGCCAGACCACGATGCGGTACATCGGGATGAACAGCAGGCTGGGCGGGATCAGGTACACCAGGAAGATCGCCATGCCCGAACGCTCGCCCCAGCCGCCGGTGAGCCGTGCCAGCGCGTAGGCGGCCGGTACCGACAACAGCACCGTGATCGCGACCACGCAGACGCCGACGATGGCGGAGTTCTTGAGGAAGACCGGGAAATTGGTGTTCTTGAACAGGATCACCAGGTGATCCAGGGTCGGCGGGTCGTTGAACAGGAACGGGTTGGGCCCGAACACGTACAGGTCCGTGCTGGCTTTGAAGACGGTGATCAGGGCCCACAGCACCGGGATGATGGCGAACAGCCCGAGCAGGCCGATACCGAGGAAGAAGCCCACGCGGCGCAGTATCCGTCCGCTCATGGTCAGGCCTCCGGTGAACGGTAGGCGGCCCGCAGCGCCAGCACCGCTGCCACCAGCAGGAATGGGAACAGGAACAGCGCGATGGCGGCGCCCTGTCCGAGGCTGCCGCTCTGGATGCCCTTCAGGTAGGCCCAGTAGGGCAGCACCTGGGTCGCATGGCCCGGCGCGCCGCGGGTGAGAATCTCCACCATGCCCATCTCGCCGATGATCAGCAGGCTGGTGAACAGGATCGCCACGATCAGCATCGGCCGCAGCGCCGGAATGGTGATCCGGAACAGGATCCGGAAGAAGCCGGCACCGTCGATGCGGGCCTGCTGGAAGCGCTCCTCGGGAATCGACAGCCGGGCGGCCAGCACGATGATGGTGGCCAGTGGCAGCATGCGCCAGACGTCAGCGACCACCAGCGAGGCGATTCCCAGCCAGGGCCGGCCCAGATAGTACAGGTGGCTGAACGGCCCGAGCGGGCTGCCCGGGCCGAGCAGGCCCAGCTGCACCAGTACCCAGTCCACCGGGCTGAACTGCGAATCGAGCAGCCACAGCCAGGCGATGGCAGCCAGCGATACCGGCATGGCCCAGGGCAGGATGAACAGCACCTGGAACAGGCGCTTGCCGCGAAAGCTGTAGACCAGCAGCTCGCTGGCCGCGGTCGCCAGGACCAGCAGCAGGCCGATCGAGGCGGCAGTGATCAGCAGGCTGTTGCGCAGCGCGATCCAGAAGGCGTCCTGCCGCATCACCGCAGCGAAGTTCGCGAGGCCGACGTAGCGGTCGAGGCTGGGATCGCCGATGGTGGCGTCGCTGAGGCTCAAAGCGATGGCGAGGATGAACGGAAAGCCGACGAAGGCGATGATGTAGAGCACCGCCGGGCCGAGCATCAGCCACACCAGCACCTGCGGCCGGTCCAGAGCCCGGCCCAGGCGCGCCAGCAGGCCTTCCTCGCGAGCATGTTCCACGGGAGCGATGGTGCTGCTGTTCATGCCACGGCCCCCACGGCTGCCGGCTTGCGCTTGCCGGTGTTGCGGTCGAACCAGCGCACGTCCTGGTGGGTGCCAACGAAGCGGCAGCGGTCGCCGGTGGAGAAGGGCGGCTCGGTGCCCGCCGGCAGCCGCGCGATCACCTGCTGCGGCTCGCCTTGCTCCGGCAGGCCGCTGTGCACCGTGCCGTACGCCAGCCATTCCGAGCCCAGGTATTCGAGCTGGTTGACCGTCACCTCCAGGTCCAGCGCGTAGTCGCCGGCCGCTGAAGCAGTACTCGCCAGCCGCAGGTGTTCGGGCCGCAGGCCGGCGATGGTGTCGTCGTCGATCGGCAGCAGATTCATCGGCGGCGTGCCGACGAAGCCGGCCACGAACAGATCGGCCGGATCCATGTACAGTTCGCGCGGAGTGCCGACCTGGTGCAGGCGACCCTGGTTGATCACCGCGATGCGATCGGCCAGGCCCAGTGCCTCGATCTGGTCGTGGGTGACGTAGAGCATGGTGATGCCGGTGCGGTCGTGCAGCTCCCGCAGCTCCGCCCGGGCCTGGCTGCGGATCTTGGCGTCGAGCGAGGACAGCGGCTCGTCGAACACGAACAGCTCCGGGTCCCGCACCAGTGCGCGGGCCAGCGCCACCTTCTGCTGCTGGCCGCCGGACAGGCGGGTAGGGCGGCGGTCCAGCAGGTCCTCGATGCCGAGCATGCGGGAGACTTGATCGAGCTTGGGTTGGCGCAGCGGTTTGGGTACCTTGCGCGCCACCAGCGGGAACAGGATATTGTCGCGCACGCTCATGTGCGGGTAGAGCGCAAACGACTGGAACACCATGGCGACGTTGCGGTCCTTCGGCGGGATGCCCAGCACCGATTTGCCGTCGATCAGGATGTCGCCCGAGGTCGGCATCTCCAGTCCCGCCACCAGGCGCATGATGGTGCTCTTGCCGGAGCCGGACGGCCCGAGAATGGCGAGCAGTTCGCCTTCGCCGGAGGTCAGGTTCACTCCGTCGACGGCATGGATGCGGCCGTAGCGCTTGCTCAGCGCGCGCAGGGTCAGCACGGACATGTCGAGATCCCTCTCTGTGCTGGCAGAGGTGGCAGGCGGGATGCCAAGAACCCGCCTGCATCCATCGCGTTTGCAAGAAACCGGGCTATGCCGGCTCCTTGCCGTGGCTAGTCGCTGCCGCCGACGAAGCCACGCTTACGCCACTTGGCGAAGATGGCGCGGATCTGCTTGTCGGCATCGCGCACCGCCTGCTCCGGTGTCTTCGTGCCCCGCGCCACATCCGCCATCATGGTGGTGAGGACGTGGGTTTGATAGACCTCGCCGATCGCCGGATTGGCGTAGCCCGGATAGCCCAGCCAGACGGTCCAGTCTTCGGCCGTCTTAAAGATGGCGAGCTTGTCCGCCGGTTCCGATCCCCAGGGGTCCTTGTCCAGCCAGCCGCCATCCTGGAACAGCTGCGGCACCTGCTTGGGGAAGGCCGGGAAGTTGTAGAACTTGCTGTAGTAGCTGGCGCTGCTGTAGTTGGTACTGAGATCGAGCAGGAAGTTCTTGGCGGCGGTGATCTTGTTCTGGTCCTTGACGTAGGCCGGCATGACGTAAATGAACCACACGTGCGACGGCATCCGCGCCTCGCCGCCAGGGCCCTTCAGGCCCGGCCGGAAGCCGGTGTCGTTGGCAATCTGGCTGCCGATGTCCTGGGCGCTGCGGAAGAACGAGATCGAGTTCTGGATGTACGAGGCCTGGCCGGCGATGTAGGTCTGGTTGTTGGAGGCCGGGTTCCAGGCAAACACCTGCGGCGTCATGGCGCTGTCGAAGAGCTTCTTCTGGTAGCGGACCGCGGCCAGGGTCTCGGGCGAGTCGAAGACGACATTGCCGTCTTCGTCTTGGATGGATCCACCGAACGACCAGATCAGCGCCCGCGCGTAGAATTCCGAGTCGAGTTCCGGCGACAGACCCACTGCTACCGGCAGCCCGGTCTTCTGGAAGATCTTGGCGCCCCCGTCGAGTAGATCGTCGTAGGTTTCCGGGCCGTTCGGGTAGCCGGCCTGCTGCCACAGATCGGTGCGGTAGACGCCCGGATCGGGCACCCAGCCGTGGCAGTAGCCGTACCACATTTCCTTGGTCGGCAGGTAGCTGGAGTGGCGGCAGGTTTCGGCGATTTTGCCGAAAGTGGCCTCGGCCGCGGCATTCACGTCATCCAGCGGCTGCAGGCCCTCGATGAAGGCCGACGGTGCCGCATTCATCTCCACCAGGGTCGGACCGTCCCCGGCGGAGATGGAAGCCGCCAGGCTGGCCGGCAGGTCGCTCAGATTAATGTGATTGACGGTGACCTTGACGTTATGTGCTTTTCCCCATTCCTGGGCGTATTCGGCGAACCACTCGTCGTACTTCGGGACGAAATGGCTCCATTGGGTAATGGAGATGGAGGTGCCGTCGGGATACTTCTCGGGAAACCGCATCTCGCCGTAGCTGGTGCGGAACTCGATATCTGCGGGCTTGAGCTCCTGGCCCTGGGCGGCCGCAGGGCCGGCGATGAGGACTGTTAGGGTGGCGGCCGACATCCATGCCAGCCGACGCACGTTCCTTGTGATCCAGTGTGACATGGCGATTCCCTTCCTTTCACATCCTGGTGTTCCTCATCAATTTGTTCCACTAAATCGGAGAGTCAAGTAGGCCGAGAAAATAACGAGTAAAATAATCTCTTAACTCCGGTCAGACGCGCTCCCGGGAGCGGTCAAGCCGGAATCGGAATCGGCCCCGAACCAGGCTGCGTTGCGATTTTTTTCAGCGGTATCTCCGCGGCTGAAACTCGCCTGCCGGGCAGCCGATGCGGGTTAAGGGCCTTCAGCAAGCCGCAGGTTCCTGCGCGGTGTCGCGGTTGCTTGGGCTCACCAGTCCGCGCAGCGCCTCCGGCCCAGCGCGTGTCCCAGGCAATGCGGACGTGCAGAGATGGGTTAGGGGTACGGAGTGCCGCGGCAGGGCGACATTGTTCTGTCAGCAGCGGAAGCCGGGGCGATTGGGCGCCGATGCGACTTCGCCATGGCCTTGGCTGAGCAACCCTGGTACCGGCAAGCGAATGCCGGCCCGCTTGGTGCGGGCCGGCAGGTGCGGACCAGGGTCTGCTGGTCCGCTGCGATCAGCTCAGCCAGCCGAACGGATCTTCGGCCACACCGGTCTGGATTGCGACCAGCGCCTCGCGCAGGCGCTGGGTGTTGCGGCCGACGCGGCCATCGCCGACCTGGTATTCCCTGCCCTCGTGAATGAAGGTGCCGACGCCGGTGAGGACGGCGGCGGTGCCGGACAGGGCCGCCTCGCCGGTGCGGATCCAGTCCTTGACCTCGTCCACGGTGAAGTCGCGCTCCAGCACCTCGTAGCCGAGGTGGCGGGCCAGGGTGATCACCGAGTCACGGGTCACGCCGTGGAGGAAGGAGCCATCCAGCGGCTTGGTCATGAGCCGGCGGTCGTCGAGCAGGAAGAAGTTGGAGGCGCCGGTTTCCTGGACGTCGCCGCCGGGGCAGAACAGCACCTGGTCGGCATTGTGTTCGTTGCGGGCCTGGATGATGTGGCGCAGCGCCGCGGCGTAGTTGCCGCCGGTCTTGGCCATGCCGAAGCCGGGCGCGCAGCGCATGGCCTCTTCCTCGATCAGGATCCGCAGCGGGCGGCCGCCGCCGGCGAAGTAATCGCCCACCGGCGAGGCCAGCACGTACAGCAGCGCCTCGGTCGACGCCGTCCCGGCAGCACCGATGTTGGCTTCCGTGCCGATCAGGAGCGGGCGCAGGTACAGCGCGCCGGGCGGGGCGGGAACGTCGTCCCGGCTCAGTTCCACGACGCTGCGCACCATCTGCTCGAGCATCTCGGCCGGCGGCGTCGGCAGGCACAGCAGCTCCGAGCTGCTGCGGAAGCGTTCGACATGGCGATCGAGCCGGAAGATGCGGATCGAGCCGTCGGGCATGCGGAACGCCTTCAGCCCCTCGAAGCAGGTGCTGGAGTAGTGCAGGACGTGCGCACCCGGATGGATCGAGAGCGGCGCAACCGGTACGGTCTCCACCTCCGACCAGCGCCCGTCCGCAAACCGGGAAAGCGGCATCCATTTGGAGAAGACGGTGCCAAACGGTGCGCTGGTTGCTGCAGTCTGCTTCGGGGTGTCCAGGGTTGCGTCTCTCATAGGGATGATCTTCTCGGTTGCCTTCTATAACCACACGCCATATGCGTACCGCCCAGCATAGCTCGCGCGAGCGATGTCGAGAAGCGGGTAGGGTCGCTCAGGCGGTATTTTGTGGGCGAAGCGACGCTTCCAGCCGTCCGTAGTAGGGCAGGAGCGTCAGCGCCCGGGCCACGACGTAGCCGATGAAGGCCCACCACAGGCCGTGATTGGCGAACAGGGCGGTGAGCGGCCAGGAGCCGAGCAGGAACAGCGCGATCGACAGCAGCGACGCGTTGCGCATTTCCCGGGTACGGGTGGCGCCGATGAACACGCCGTCCAGCTGGAAGGCGGCGACGGCAAGCAGCACGTAGAGCGCGCACCAGGGCAGATAGCTGGTCGCCGCTTGGCGGACATCGGGCAGATCGGTCAGCAGGGCGATGGCGTGCTGGCCTAACAGCAGGATGCCGACGGCCAGGATCAGCGCTGTCGCGCCGGCGAGCTGGCTGGACAGCACCACGGCCCGGCGCAGCTGTTCCCGCACGCCGGCCCCTAGCGCCCGGCCGACCAGGGCTTCGGCGACGAAGGCGTAGCCGTCGAGGAAGAACGCGCTGAACGAGACGATCTGCAGCAGGATGTGGTTGGCGGCCAGCGGGACGTCGCCGAAGCGGGCGCTCTGGTTGACGAACCAGGCGAAGCCGAACACCAGTGACAGGGTGCGGATGAGGATGTCGGAGTTGGCGGCGAGGGTGCGCCGGATCTTGTGCGGATCGGCGATCTGCCGCCAGGGCCAGAAGCGGGCCGCATCCTGGTGACGCCGGCGCAGGTTGCCGCCGACCAGCGCAAGGCCCAGGAAGCAGCTGGACCACTCGGCGATCACAGTGCCCAGGGCGATGCCGCGGGCGCCCAGCCCCAGCACGCCGGCGAAGTAGATGTCCAGCAGGATGTTGAGCCCGTTCAGGAACAGCTGGAGGGCCAGCAGGGTACGGGTCTGGCCGAGCCCGATCAGGCAGCCGGTGAGCGCGAAGGTGGCAAGCGTGGCCGGCGCTCCCCAGATGCGGACGAAGAAATAGCCGCGGGCGGCGTCTTCCACATCCGCGCTGCTGTCCAGCAGCAGAAAGGCGAGCTCGCCCAGCGGCCATTGCAGTAGAATGAGGCAGCTTCCCACCATCAGCGCGATCAGCAAGGCACGGCCGAGCGTTGCTCGCACCTCCGGTTCGTCCCCGGCGCCCAGCGCCTGGGCAGTGAAGCCGGTGGTGGCCATCCGCAGGAAACCGAAGCTCCAGTAAATGAAGCTGAAGATGATGGCGCCGAGCGCGATGGCTCCGAGCTGCGCGGTCGTGCCGACATTGCCGATGACAGCCGTGTCGACCAGCCCCAGGGTCGGGACCGCGGCATTGGCGAGGATGATCGGCCAGGCCTTGCTCAGGATGGTTCTACGGCTGATCGGTGGAGCGTTATGCATGATGGGAGAGGGTCGCCCCTACGGGGCGTCGCTGTCGAATTGTCCACTGTTGGGGCAGGAGTGAAGGCGGGTCTTGTAGGGCAAGTCCCATAATTTGTCATCTTTCCCTTGTATCCAGGGGGCTTGGCTGTATACGCTTCACCCCCTTGGGCGCTGGCCGCTTTCATGATGATCCGTGTCGGGCAGTGTTTGACAGCTGTGGCCGGTTAGCGGCTACAGCTCTTAGATCCGCGCCATTGCTGTTACTCCCCGCACATTCCTAAGGAGCAGACTCAATAATGTCGGCTGCTGCAGCATTTCGTCTTGAAGAAGACCTGCTTGGTACGCTGGAAGTCCCCGCAGATGTCTATTACGGCATCCAGACTTTGCGTGCCCTGGAAAATTTCCACCTCTCCGGGGTGCCGCTGTCGGAGTTTCCGCAGCTGATCATTGCGCTGGCGATGGTCAAGCAGGCCGCGGCCGACGCCAACCATGCGCTCGGCTATCTGCCGGCCGCCAAGCATGCAGCCATCAGCAAGGCCTGCGAGCGCATCATCGCCGGCGAATTCCATGACCAGTTCGTGGTGGACATGATCCAGGGCGGTGCCGGCACCTCCACCAACATGAACGCCAACGAGGTGATCGCCAACCTGGCGCTGGAGTTCATGGGGCATGCGAAGGGCGAGTACGGCTATCTGCACCCCAACAACGACGTCAATATGGCGCAGTCGACCAACGATGCCTACCCGACCGCCATCCGTGTCGGGCTGCTGCTGATCCACGGCTCGCTGCTGGACAGCCTGGAAAAGCTGGTCCAGGCCTTCGCCGACAAGGGCGAGGAGTTCACCCATATCCTGAAGATGGGCCGCACCCAGCTGCAGGATGCGGTGCCCATGACCCTGGGGCAGGAATTCCGCGCCTTCGCGACCAACCTTGCCGAGGACCTCGATCGCATGCGCCGGCTCGTGCCGGAGCTGCTGTGCGAGGTCAACCTGGGAGGCACCGCCATCGGCACCGGGATCAACGCCGATCCCGGCTATCAGTCCCTGGCAGTGGAGCGGCTGGCGGCGATCAGCGGCCAGCCCGTGAAGCCGGCGCCGGATCTGATCGAGGCGACCTACGACATGGGCGACTTCGTCAGCCTGTCCGGCATGCTCAAGCGGCTGGCGGTGAAGCTGTCGAAGATCAGCAACGACCTGCGGCTGCTCTCCAGCGGTCCGCGCACCGGCATCAACGAGATCAACCTGCCGCCGCGTCAGCCCGGCAGCTCGATCATGCCCGGCAAGGTCAACCCGGTGATTCCGGAAGCGGTGAACCAGGTCGCCTTCGAGGTGATCGGCAACGACGCGGCGCTGACCATGGCCGCGGAGGCCGGCCAGCTGCAGCTGAACGTGATGGAGCCGCTGATCGCCTACAAGCTGTTCGACTCGTTCCGCCTGCTGCAGCGGGCCATGGACATGCTGCGCGAGCAGTGCGTGGTCGGCATCACCGCCAATGAGGAACGCTGCCGGGAGCTGATGGAGAATTCCATCGGCCTGATCACCGCCCTCAACCCCTATATCGGCTACGAGAATGCCAGCCGCATCGCCCGGCAGGCGCTGACTTCCGGCTGCGGCATCCTGGAGCTGGTGCGCGAGCAGGGGCTGCTGGACGAGGCGACGCTGGCCGAGAGCCTGCGGCCGGAGAACATGATTGCGCCGCGCCCGGTGGCGATCAAGAACGAGGCCTGAGCAGGCCGCCAGCAGCCCCTGGCTGCCGGGCGCCGGGGGTAATGCGGGGAGGCCACGCCTCCCCGCAGGACTTGGGTGCGCTGCAGCCTGCGGTCATCGCTGCCTGGCGTCGCCGGCGGCGCGCTTCCGCTCCGGCTGTGTGTAACTGCGCGGAACCACCTGGATCGATACTGAGGGCAGCGAGGCGGGAATCGCGTGGTCGGCCTCGGGCCGGCGGACGCCGACTTCCCGGCAGTAGCCGACCGTGCCGCGCAGGATCAGAAGATAGCCTAACAGCTCCAGCCCTTCCTGTACGGTGTTCTTGACGAGGCTGGCGGCCGCCGGATCATTCAGCACCGCGCCCCAGAGCGAGCCGGTTCCGAACACCCGGCTGAACGCCAGTACCGTCGCCAGTCCGATCACGATAAAGACGAAGGCATGGGAGCGGGTCGCATCGGCCATGGCCGGCAGCAGCCCTTCCCGGAAGCGCGCGGC
>JAJUFY010000050.1 GCA_029263635.1 Ectothiorhodospiraceae bacterium
CAGCAAGGCAGCGGGCGAGTAGCGGGCTGCCGGAAAGCCGGATCCGGGCAGTCCGCCTGGCCTGGAAAGGAGAACGCATGAAGCGGTTGATGGCCATTCTCGGCATGAGTCTCTGTGTCCTGACCGGCGCGGCGCAGGCACAGGCGACCGATCCCGAGGCGCTGGTGAAGCAGACCACCGAGCAGGTGCTGCGCACGCTGGAACAGAACCAGGCCCGCATCAAGGAGGATCCGCAGGCGGTATTCGGCCTGGTGCAGGACATCGTGCTGCCGCACTTCGATTTCGAGCTGATGAGCCGGCTGGTGCTGGCCCGCCACTGGCGGACGGCGACTCCCGAACAGCAGCAGCAGTTCGTCGAAGCCTTCCGGCAGCTGCTGATCCGGACCTACGGGACGTCGCTGTCCCAATATTCCGGGCAGCAGGTGGATTTCCTGCCGTCGCCGGCGGACCCGGATCCCAAGCGCGCCACCGTCCGCACCCAGGTCAGGCAGCCGGACGGCCCGCCGATCCCGATCACCTACCAGCTGCGCCAGACCGGCGACACCTGGAAGGTGTTCGATGTGGTGATCGAGGGGCTCAGCCTGGTGCAGAATTACCGCACCTCGTTCGCTTCCGAGATCCAGCAGCGCGGCCTGGATGCGCTGATCGCGCGTATCCAGGAGCGTAACCGCAGTTCGACAGCCGAATGAGCGCGCCGGACCTGCAGCAGGACGGCCCGGACGGGCGCTTTCGCCTCAGCGGCGCGCTGACGTTCGAAACCGTGCCCGAGTTGCTTGATCGCAGCCGCAAGCTGCTGCCGTTCGAGAGGGCGCTGGAGATCGACCTGACCGGGGTGGATCGGATCGACAGCGCCGGGCTTGCCCTGCTGATCGAGTGGCTGCGGCTCGCCGCCGCGCACGGGCAGACGATCGCTTTTCGGCAAGCGCCGGCGCAGATGCGCGACCTCGCGCGCGTGAGCGGGCTGGATGGTGTGCTGCCACTGTCCGGGCCCGACGCCGTTCAGCAGAAGGAAGGAGCATCGCCATGATGGACACCCAGCAGATCAAGGCCTGGATCGAGGCCGGCCTGCCGGACGCGACGGTCGAAGTGGTCGGCGACGGCCGGCATTTCCAGGCGCTGATCGTCAGTCCCGCCTTCGAGGGCAAGACCTTGATCCAGCGTCACCGGATGGTGAAATCGCTGCTGCAGGAGCAGTTCGACTCTGGCATTCTGCACGCCCTGTCAATGCGCACGCTCACGCCGGAGCAGTGGGCCCGTGAGAAAACCTGAATAACGCATGGATAAACTGATCATGTCCGGCGGCGTGCCGCTGGAAGGCGAGGTCCGGATTTCCGGCGCCAAGAACGCCGCGCTGCCCATCCTCGCCGCGACGCTGCTGGCGGACGGTCCGATGACGGTCGCCAATGTCCCGCACCTGCAGGACATCACCACGACGCTGGAACTGCTTGGCCGGATGGGGGTGCGGCTCACCGTCGACGAGCGGCTCAATGTCGAGGTCGATCCGACCGGGATCGAGAGCTGCGTGGCACCCTACGAGCTGGTGCGCACCATGCGCGCGTCGATCCTGGTGCTGGGGCCGCTGCTGGCCCGCCACGGCCGGGCCGAGGTCTCGCTGCCCGGCGGTTGCGCGATCGGCGCGCGGCCGGTGAACCTCCACGTCGAAGGGCTGCGGGCGCTGGGCGCCGACATCCGCATCGAGAACGGCTACATCAAGGCCCGCTGCGACCGGCTGCGGGGCGGACGCATCGTGCTCGACACCGTCACCGTCACCGGCACCGAGAACCTCATGATGGCGGCCGCGCTGGCAAAGGGCACCACCGTCATCGAGAATGCGGCGCGCGAGCCGGAAGTGGTGGATCTGGCCAACTGCCTGAACGCCATGGGCGCCCAGATCAGCGGCGCCGGCACCGACACCATCGTGATCGAGGGCGTGGATTCGCTGTCGGGCTGCCGGTACAGCGTGCTGCCGGACCGCATCGAAACCGGGACCTATCTGGTCGCCGGCGCCATCACCGGTGGCCGGGTCCGCTGCAAGAGCACCAATCCGTCGTTGCTGGAGGCGGTGCTGCTCAAGCTGGAAGAGGCCGGAGCGCATATCGACACCGGAGCGGACTGGATCGAGCTGTCCATGCCCCGCGAGCGGCCGAAGGCGGTGAGCATCCGCACGGCACCCTACCCGGCGTTCCCGACCGACATGCAGGCGCAGTTCTGCGCACTGAACGCGATTGCCGAGGGCGCCGGCACCATTACCGAAACCATCTTTGAAAACCGCTTCATGCACGCCCTGGAGATGCAGCGCATGGGCGCCGATATCCGCATCGAGGGCAATACCGCGATCAGCCGCGGCGTCGACTACCTGACCGGCGCGCCGGTGATGGCCACCGACCTGCGCGCCTCGGCGAGCCTGGTGCTGGCCGGGCTGGTGGCGCGGGGCGAGACCCAGGTGGCGCGGATCTATCACATCGACCGCGGCTACGAGTGCATTGAGGAGAAGCTGGCGCAGCTCGGCGCCAACATCCGTCGGATTCCCTCATGAGCGAGATGCTGACGATCGCACTGTCCAAGGGCCGTATCCTGCAGGATACCCTGCCGCTGCTGGCGCAGGCCGGCATCGAGCTGGCCGAGGACCCAGAGAAGAGCCGCAAGCTGGTGCTGGAGACCAGCCGCGACGATGTCCGCATCGTGGTGGTGCGGGCCACCGACGTGCCGACCTATGTGCAGTACGGCGGCGCCGATGTCGGCGTGTCCGGCAAGGACGTGCTGATGGAGTTCGGCGGCGATCTCTACGAGCCGCTGGATCTGCGGATCGCCCGCTGCCGGATGATGGTGGCCGGCGAGCCGGGCGCCAATGAGCGCCCCGGGCGGCTGCGGGTGGCGACCAAGTTCGTCAACATCACCCGCCGCTACTTCGCCGAGCAGGGCCGCCAGGTCGAGGTCATCAAGCTGTACGGCTCGATGGAACTGGCGCCGCTGGTGGGCATGGCCGACCTCATCGTCGATCTGGTCGACACCGGCAATACCTTGCGGGCCAACGGCCTGGTGCCGCTGGAGCACATCGCCGACATCAGCTCCCGGCTGATCGTCAACAAGGCGGCGATGAAGACCAAGCATCGCCGTATCAAGGCGCTGATCGCCGACCTGGAGCGGGCCGTGGCCCAGCGCGCCTGAGCCGGCGCATTCTGCGGTAAACTCGCTGCTCGGATCTCAGTCTGTCCTGCCCGGAGGATCGAATGCTCGCCATCAAGCGCCTTAGTTCCAGCCAGCCCGACTTCTGGCCACAGCTGCGGCAGCTTGCGCATTGGGAAGGCGGCGCGGAAGCCCGGGTCGAGGCAGCGGTGGCCGAGATCCTGGCGGCAGTGAAGGCACGCGGCGACGAGGCGCTGCTGGAATACACCCGGCGTTTCGATCGGCTCGAGGTCGCCTCCGCCCAGGCCCTGGAGCTGCCCGCGGCGGAGCTGGACGCGGCACTGGCGGGCCTGCCCGCCGAGCAGCGCGAGGCGCTCGAACAGGCCGCGCAGCGCATCAAGCAGTACGCGCTGCGCCAGAAGCAGGAATCCTGGTCCTACACCGAGCCCGACGGCACCGTGCTGGGCCAGCGGGTGACACCGCTCGACCGGGTCGGCGTCTACGTGCCGGGCGGCAAGGCCGCCTATCCGTCCTCGGTGCTCATGAATATCGTCCCGGCCAAGGTGGCCGGGGTCGGGGAAATCGTGATGGTGACGCCGACCCCCGATGGTGAGCGCAATCCCATGGTGCTGGCGCAGGCGCGCATTGCCGGCGTCGACCGGGTGTTCACCATCGGCGGTGCGCAGGCGGTGGCCGCGCTGGCCTTCGGCACGGACACCATTCCGGCGGTGGACAAGATCGTCGGTCCCGGCAACGCTTATGTGGCGGCCGCCAAGCGCATGGTGTTCGGCATCGTCGGCATCGACATGGTGGCCGGACCTTCCGAGATCCTGGTGATCGGCGACGGCCGGACCGATCCCGACTGGGTGGCGATGGACCTGTTCTCGCAGGCCGAGCACGACGAAGAGGCCAAGGCCTGGCTGATCTCGCCGGATGCGGCTTACCTCGACCAGGTGCAGGCAGCGATGGAGCGGCTGCTGCCGACCCTGGAGCGCAGCGACATCATCCGCGCCTCGCTGACCAGCCATGGGGCGCTGATCCAGGTCGCTGATCTCGCCGAGGCAGCGGAGGTGGCCAACGTGATTGCTCCCGAGCACCTGGAGCTGTCGGTCGCCGAGCCGGATGCGGTGCTGCCGCTGCTCAAGCATGCCGGTGCCATCTTCCTCGGCCGTCACACCTCGGAAGCAATCGGCGACTACTGCGCCGGCCCGAACCACGTGCTGCCGACGTCGGCGACGGCCCGCTTCGCCTCGCCGCTGGGGGTGTACGACTTCCAGAAGCGCACCAGCCTGATCAACTGTTCGCCGGCGGGGGCGGTCACGCTCGGCCGTGTGGCCAGCGTGCTGGCTCGCGGCGAAGGCCTGACCGCGCACGCCCGTTCGGCGGAGTATCGGCTGGGCGGCGACTGAAACGCGCTGCCGATCGGCCGTGGCGGCAGGCGCCGAATAGGCCGGGCCTTTAGCGCCTGACGGGCGGGCGTTCGGCGACGATAGCCTCGGTCCGGAAGATCCGGCCGTTGCGGTAGCCCTCGATCTTCAGCGTTTCGCCGGGCTTGTGCGCGGTGATCAGCCGCAGCAGGGCCTGCGAGTCGCGAACCGGCTGATCGTCGAGCTTGAGCACGATGTCGGCGGGCTGCAGCCCGGCCCGGTCGGCGGGGCCGCCGCGCAGGACGCCGGCGATCAGGACGCCGTCGGTGGATGACAGGCCGAAGGATTCGGCCAGTTGCGGGGTCAGCGCCTGCGCCTCGATGCCGAGCCAGCCGCGGATGACCCGGCCGTGCTCGATGATGCTGGACAGCACCTGCTCGGCCAACTGGGTCGGGATGGCGAAGCCGATGCCCATGGAGCCGCCGCTGCGGCTGAAAATCGCAGTGTTGATGCCGACCAGGTCGCCATGGGCGGTCACCAGGGCGCCGCCGGAATTGCCCGGATTGATGGCAGCGTCGGTCTGGATGAAATCCTCGAAAGTGGACAACCCGAGCCGGGTGCGGCCGGTAGCGCTGACGATGCCCTGCGTCACGGTCTGCCCGACGCCGAACGGATTGCCGATTGCCAGCACCACGTCGCCGACTCTGAGCGCGTCGGAATTCCCCAGCCCGATCACCGGCAGATCCTGCAGCGCCACCTTCAGGACCGCGAGGTCGGTATCCGGGTCGGCGCCCACCAGCTGCGCATCGGCGAAGCGGCCGTCGGCCAGGGCGACCCGGATCTGGTCGGCGCCGTCGATGACGTGATTATTGGTGAGCACGTAGCCCTGCGGGCTGACGATGACGCCGGAACCGAGGCTGGTCTCGACCCGGTCCCGTTCCAGCCCGGGGAAGCTGTCGCCGAAGAAGCGGCGGAACAGCGGATCGTTCAGCAGCGGGCTGGGGCGGCTGGCCACGTGTTTGCTGGTAAAGATATTGACCACTGCCGGCGCCGCCTTGGCCACCGCCGCCGCGTAGGATACGGGGCCGTTCTGGGGGATGGCGCCGGACGGCTCCGGCGCCCGCCGCAGTTCCACCACCGGCCGCCGTTGCTGCAGCAGGTCGGGGGCGAAGGTGACCACGGCGACGGCAACGGCCGCGCCAACCAGGATGTAGCTGAGAATGAAGCGCAGCAGGCGTGGCATGCTGATCGTATTCCTTGTGCTGATAGGTCTGCGCGCCGGCATTGTATGACAGGATTGCAAGATGAGGAGAAGGCGGTGATCAGCCTGAGCGAATTGACCGAGTACACCGACCGCCTGCTGCGTGCGGGCGAGATTGCCGATTATTGCCCGAACGGACTGCAGGTGGAGGGGCGGCAGGAGGTCAGACGCATCGTCAGCGGCGTGACGGCCAGTCTCGCCCTGCTCGAGGCCGCGGCGGCTGCCGCGGCGGACCTGGTGCTGGTCCATCACGGCTATTTCTGGAAGGGGGAGGATCCGCGGCTGGTGGGCATGAAGGGCCGCCGGCTCGGCTTCCTGCTGCGCCACGACATCAGCCTGCTGGCTTACCACCTGCCGCTGGACGCGCACCCGGAGCTCGGCAACAACGCCCAGCTGGCGGCCCGCCTCGGCATCACCTGTGCCGGCAGCCTCGATGGCGGTCCGGCGCCGCTCATCTGGCACGGCCACTTCAGCGAGCCGCTCTCTGCAGAGCAGCTGACCGAACGGCTGGCCGGCGTCCTGCAGCGCCGGCCGCTGCACGTGCCGGGCGGGCCGGAGGCGATCCGCACCATCGCCTGGTGCACCGGCGCTGGCCAGCGGTTCGTGGAACAGGCGGCGCAGGCGGGCGTGGACGCGTTTCTGAGCGGAGAGATTTCAGAGCCGACGGCGCATGTCGCGCGCGAATGCGGCCTCCATTATTTCGCTGCCGGTCACCATGCCACCGAGCGTTACGGCGTGCAGGCGCTGGGCGAGCATCTGGCGCGGCATTTCGGGCTGGAACACCGTTTCATCGATATCGACAATCCGGCGTAGTGCCGGCCTGCGGCGCCCGGGCGATCAAGGCCGGCAGGGAGAGGCCGCCGGCGCCCTGCTTGTCCGTCAATTTCGCTTCGGAGCGTTGTTTTGGCGCGGTTTCTTGTTGTTTTTGCAGGCATCGCGCAGCCGCCCGGCAGGCGCATTCAGGCACTTAACTTGACCTACCTGGACCGATATAAGATCCTTATCCGCCGTGCTGCAGGGGGGCTGCAAAACCTGCGTTCGGCTCCATGAATGGCGCCACTTCGGTCCGTCCCGTCAGTCACTATTACTCCAACACCTCTTGGGGACCTGTGCATGAATCAAGATGGCGTGGATAAAGGCAAGCGCCGCTTCCTGACGGCCACGACCGCCGTTGTCGGCGGTATCGGGGCTGTCTATACGGCGGTGCCTTTTCTGGCTTCCTGGAAACCCAGTGCCAAGGCCCAGGCGGCCGGCGCGCCGGTCGAGGTCGATATCGGCAAGCTCGAGCCGGGGCAGCGCATTAACGCGGAATGGCGTGGTCGTCCGGTGTGGATTGTGCGTCGCACGCCGGAAATGCTGAGCAAGCTGGAGCAGATCGACGGCATGCTCGCCGACCCTGCATCCGAGATGCAGCAGCAGCCCGCGTATGCGAAGAACGCGTACCGCTCGATCAAGCCCGAGTATTTCGTGGTGATCGGCATCTGCACCCATCTCGGCTGCTCGCCCTTGTACCGGCCGGAAGTCGGCGCCGCCGATCTTGGCGGCGACTGGCCAGGCGGCTTCTTCTGCCCCTGCCACGGTTCCAAGTTCGACATGGCCGGCCGCGTGTTCAGCGGCATGCCTGCACCGACCAACTTGGTGGTGCCGCCGTACCGCTACGTCGACGACGACACGATCCTCGTGGGTGAAGATGGGGAGGCGGCCTGATGACCACCAAGAGCGATAGGCAGGTTACCCGCAATCTGGCCGCCGAGGGGGCGGCGTCCAACCGGTTGCTGGCCTGGATTGACGAGCGCTTCCCGCTCACCGAGCTGTGGGAAGGGCACGTCTCGAAGTACTACGCGCCGAAGAATTTCAACTTCTGGTACTTCTTCGGTTCGCTGGCGATGCTGGTGCTGGTCATCCAGATCGTCTCCGGCATCTTCCTGACGATGAACTACAAGCCGGCCGGCGACCTTGCGTTCGGCTCGGTCGAGTACATCATGCGCGACGTCGAGTGGGGGTGGCTGATCCGCTACATCCATTCGACCGGGGCCTCCGCCTTCTTCGTCGTGGTGTACCTGCACATGTTCCGGGCGCTGCTGTACGGCTCGTACCGCACGCCGCGCGAGCTGATCTGGATCTTCGGCATGCTGATCTACCTGGTCCTGATGGCCGAGGCCTTCATGGGCTATCTGCTGCCGTGGGGCCAGATGTCCTACTGGGGCGCGCAGGTCATCATCAACCTGTTCGGCGCCATTCCGTTCGTCGGCGAAGAACTGGCGCTGTGGATCCGCGGCGACTACAACGTCTCCGAAGTCACGCTCAACCGGTTCTTCGCGCTGCACGTGATCGCGCTGCCGCTGGTGATGGTGTTCCTGGTGATTGCGCACATCATGGCGCTGCACCAGGTCGGCTCCAACAACCCGGACGGCATCGACATCAAGCAGCAGAAGAGCGAGGACGGCATCCCGCTCGACGGCATCCCGTTCCATCCGTACTACACGGTCAAGGACCTGGTCGGCGTCGCGGTGTTCCTGATCGTGTTCTCGGCGGTGGTGTTCTTCATCCCGGATTTCTTCGGCATGTTCCTGGAGGCGCCGAAATTCGAGCCGGCCAATCCGCTGAAGACCCCGGATCACATCGCGCCGGTTTGGTACTTCACGCCGTTCTACGCGATCCTCCGCGCCGTGCCGTCGATGGCGGGCTCGGCATTCCCTGGCGTGGCCGCCATGGGGCTGGCGATCATCGTGCTGTTCCTGCTGCCCTGGCTGGACCGCGGCCGTGTCCGCTCCATCCGGTATCGCGGGCTTGGCTATAAGATCGCGCTGATGCTGTTCGCGCTGAACTTCGTGGTGCTCGGTTACCTCGGCCTGCAGCAGCCGACGACGGCAAAGACCATGCTGGCACGCGTCTGCACGGTCTACTACTTCGCCTACTTCGTCTTCCTGTGGGCTTACACCTACTTCGGGTGGGAGAAGACCAAGCCGGTGCCGGAAAGGGTGACAAAATGAGAAAACTGCTGCTTGCTCTCCTGCTTCTCGGCGCGCCGGCACTCGGTGTGGCTGCCGGCGCCGAAGGGGTTGCCTTGATGAAGGCCCGGGTCGATCCCGGTGACACCGCCTCGCTGCAGCGTGGCGCCAAGCTGTTCGTCAATTACTGCGCCGGCTGCCATTCGGCCGAATACATGCGCTTCAACCGGGTCGCGCAGGATCTGGGGCTGCCGGAGGATCTGGTCGAGCAGTACCTGATCTTCACCGACGCCAAGATCGGCGACACCATGCAGACGGCCATGAACCCGCAGGACGGTGAGCGCTGGTTCGGCGTCGCGCCGCCGGACCTGACGCTGACTGCCCGGCGTCGGGGCGCCGACTGGCTGTACACCTACCTCAACTCGTTCTACCGCGACGAGTCGAAGGCGGTGGGCGTAAACAACCTGGTGTTCCCGGACGTCGGCATGCCGCACGTGCTCTGGGAGCTGCAGGGCATGCCGCAGCCTGTCTATTCCGACAACGGCAGCGACGGCCTGCAGGTCGTTGGCGTGCGGGTGCCGGAAGGTGCCGGCGCCATGACCGAACAGGAATACCAGGCCGCAACGCGCGATCTGACCAACTTCATGGCCTACATGGCGGAGCCGGTGAAGGCCGAGCGACAGGCGCTGGGCATCAAGGTGCTTCTGTTCCTGTCCGTGTTCCTGCTCCTGACCTGGCTGCTGAAGCGGGAATACTGGAAGGACGTGCACTGACGGCCCTCTGCGGGCCGCAGTGTAGCGGGGTGGTAGCGACAAGGTGGTAACGACAAGTCGACGATCCGTGATGACGCTGTTCTCGGGGCAGATTTGCCCCGACAGCCATCGCATACGTTTCATGCTGGCAGAAAAGGGGATCACCCCCGAGATTGTGGCGGTCGATGCCAGCGATCTCCCTGAGGATCTGCTCGACCTCAATCCATACGGGACGGTACCGACGCTGGTGGATCGCGACGTCGCGCTCTATTCCCCCGGCATCATCACCGAATACCTGGATGAGCGTTTCCCACACCCGCCGCTGATGCCTGTCGATCCGGTATCGCGCGCCAAGGCGAGACTGGTGCTGTACCGGGTCGAGCAGGATTGGTACCGGCCCATGCGGGAACTGGAACAGGGCGGTTCGGCGGCCGAGCAGGCCCGACAGCGGTTGACCGACAGCCTGACCGCCGCCGCCGATCTGTTCGCTGAGGAGGCGTTCTTCCTCAGCCCCGAGATGACCGTCATGGACTGCGCGGTGGCGCCGCTGATCTGGCGCCTGCCGCATTACGGTGTTAGCCTGCCTGCGCAGGCCGCCGCCATCGAGGCGTACGGTGAGCGGATTTTCGGCCGCGAGTCGTTCCAGCGCAGCCTCACCGAGGCCGAGCGCGCGATGCGTCCGTAACCGTATACAGCCCGCAGCGCCATGACATCGAGTCGTCCCTATCTTGTCCGTGCGCTCTACGAGTGGATCACCGACAACGGCCTGACGCCCTATCTCTTGGTCGATGCCGAACGGGAAGGGCTGCATGCCCCGCTGGAATATGCGGACAACGGCAAGCTGGTGCTGAACATCGCGCCTCGTGCCGTGCGTGATCTGAACGTCGGCAACGATGTCATCACCTTCAGCGCCCGTTTCGGCGGCGTTGCCCGCGATGTGTCGGTGCCGATTCCGGCGGTGCTGGCGATCTACGCCCGTGAGAACGGCCAGGGCATGCTGTTCACCGAGCGCGACGAGGGCGGCGACGGTGGCGATACGCCGCCCGCCGGTCCGCAGGGCAAGACCGGCAGGCCGACCTTGCGCGTGGTGAAGTAAGCGCCGCCGGCATCAGGGAATGATCTCGAACAGGCGGATGACCTTGGCGACGCCGGTGACCCGCCTTGCCTGCTCGCTGGCGGCATCGGCTTCCGCTGCCGTCACCAGTCCCATCAGATAGACCGCCTTCCGCTCGGTCACCACTTTCACCCGCGTCGGATCGAAGCCGGGCAGATCCACCCCCAGCAGCATGGACTTGACCCCGGCGGTGAGCAGGCCGTCATTGCTGCGCGCCGCCAGCGAACTGGGCGGACCGATCACCAGTTCGTTGTGGACCTGGCGGACCTTGGACGTCTCCTGGGCGATCCGCTCCGCGGCAAGCCCGACCTCGCGGCTCGGCACCTCGCCGGTGAGCAACACGATGTTGTTATAGCTGGTGACGTTGATGTGGCTGCCTTCGAACGCCGGGTCTTTTTTCAGGCGCTGGCGAATGCCCAGCTCGATATCCTGATCGCTGAGAATGGTGGC
>JAJUFY010000133.1 GCA_029263635.1 Ectothiorhodospiraceae bacterium
CCAGCCGGTGCGGGTAACGGCCCGCGACGGCCTGCGGCTGCGCGTCGAACCGCTCCCCCCGCAGGCGGATCATTCCGGAGATTCCTAAGACCGTATGGACCTATATCAGGAAGCCTTGGACCGACTCCAGAGCCTGCTCAGGCAGGCGGCAGACACCGGTCTGGCGGAGCCGACGGCCATGACCCTGGCCACCGTCGATGCCGGCGGCCGGCCGACCGCGCGCACGGTGCTGCTGAAGGCAATCGACGCGCGCGGGCTGGTGTTCTACACCAATACCCTGAGCCGCAAGGGCCGGGCATTGGCCGCCAATCCCAGGGCGGCGCTGTGCTTCTTCTGGCAGCCGCTGCTGGCGCAGGTGCTGGTCGAGGGGAGCGCCGAGCCGGTCGCAGCCGCCGAGGCCGATGCCTACTGGGCCACCAGGCCGCGGGCGAGCCAGCTCGGAGCCTGGGCTTCGCTGCAATCGGAGCCGTTGCGAAGCCGCCAAGAGCTGGAGCAGCGCTATGCGGACTATGAGGCGCGATATGCCGGTCAGCCGGTGCCGAGGCCGCCGCACTGGTCGGGTTATCGGGTGGTGCCGGACCTCGTCGAATTCTGGCTGTCCCGGCCCGGCCGCCTGCACGAGCGCGAGCGCTACGTGCGCGAGGCGGACGGCTGGCGCAAATTGCTGATCAATCCCTAGGCAGGGGCTCGCGGGTTGCCTGCGGCACATCCCTGTGCCGCTGCTGCCGGCTAATGCGCGCCGTCGCTGAAATCGACCTGCGGCAGCAGGTGACGGCCGTCTTCGCTGACCAGGATCTTGCCCGGCTGGGCCAGGTGCAGAACCAGGCCCAGCTGCGCAGCGGTCTCCGCCCAGCGTTCCCGCACTCGGCGCGCCGCATCCGCGGTGAGCGGGTATTCGTTGCCCATGTGCAGGACCGTGCCGTCGGCGGCCTGAGCCAGCACCGTGTAAGCGACCGGCCCCAGTTCGCGGGTGGCATGCTCGGTGAGCAGAACGATGGCGGCGCCCTCGAGGGGCGCGGCGTGGTCGGGTTCGCGCAACAGCTCGGAGTCGATCCCGTAATCGGCTGCCAGCCGTCCCAGCCGGCCGGCGCAGCCGCTTTCCAGGGCTGCCTGCGACCGCAGCCGGCGGATGGTCAGCCCGTGTGCCGCCAGTCCGGTTTCATAGAGGCGCTGCTGGCGCAGCCACAGGCAGTAGCTGTCGGTGTCGCCGCCGCCGGCCGCCCATTGATCGAAGGTGTGAAAGGTCGTATAGACCTCGTCGCCGCGGCCGACGAACGCATTGCCCTCCGGCAACCGTATCTCCACCGCCTGATCGGGGCGGAACAGCGCGCCTTCCAGAAGCTGCCACAGAGGATCGAGGCCGGCATGGCCGAGCTGGATCTTCAGCAGTGCGCTGAGATCGTTGAAGGTCGCGTAGGTCAGGTTGACCGGGTTGAGGCCGAAGTCGCGCCGAATCAGGGCTTCGGTGTCGATGCCGGTACGGCCGCGTTCGAGCAGCACGTCTTCCAGCTGCTGCTGGATGCGGTCGACGGTTTCGCGCTCGCCGACCAGCAGGATCGGCAGCACCAGCAGCGGCCCCGAGCCGGGGCGGCGCTGCGGCCTGAGGGCGGCGACAGGAAAGTCCTCGTCGCCGCCCAGGCCGATGATCTGCGGCAGGAAGCCGATCCCGGCCAGGCTGCCGCGGTAGATCTCCAGCAGCAGTTCGACCCAGGACAGGCCCGGCTGCAGCAGTTCCGTGATGTCGTACAGCGCGGCCGGCAGCAACAGTCCGCAGTCGTGGACCTGGTCGCCGAGAATGCGGGCCAGATCGGCCGCGACCGCGCCGGCGAGCAGGCCGGCCCGCTCCCGCGGCAGGGGCGGCGGCGGCCGCAGCCCGGCACTGACGGCAGCCAGTTCGAGCTCGACGGTAAGGGCGACGGGAGTGGCAGACAGGCTCTGTTGCGGAATGTTCATCGGCAGGCTCGAAGACAGGAAAAGCGGCACTATACCGCGTCGCACCATCGGCGCCTACAGGAGCCCGGCAGGCGCTTAAGCCGCAAAACATCGTATTACCGTCGCGTTTCGTAGTCCTCATATTCGAGATTCATATTGGCCGCTTCCGCAATGCGGAAATGGCGGCGGCGCACGGTCTGCCAGCGATACTTGTAAGGCTTTCATATCGCTGGATTATGCCGCCCTAGGGATATGCCTATTGTTGAAATGCCGCATTCATTAAAAATACAATCGTAGGCGGAGGAGCAGGGGTGTATATATTGGGTATAGTTGAGGCCAAGTAGGATGGCTCGCGGATGAGCGGCAGGAAGCCGGATCATCGACTTGCCGTGAAATACGGCATCTTATGAGCTGGATTGCTCAGCATTCATCAACCTAGTGTTCTACCTCGCAGGTCATGCTGCATTAGATCAAGGAGTCAGAATGAACCTCAGTAAGTACAGCTCGCAGGAGTTGCGGCAGCTCAAGATCGAGATCGATAAGGAGATGAAAAAGCGCCGTAGGGACGAAGTTCGGCAGGCACAGAAGGAGCTGCGCAGTGTCGCCGAGCGCTATGGCTTCAGCCTTTCCGAGCTGCTGTCCTCTGCAGGGACGGGGGCGAGCGCAAGCAAGGGCGTTGCCAAGTACCGTCACCCTGAGGATGCCAGCAAGACCTGGTCCGGCCGTGGCCGCAAGCCGGCCTGGATCAAGGAATGGGAAGGCCAGGGACGCTCGCTCGACGAGTTGCGTGTCGACTGAGGTCGCCTGTCACCGTAAAAGAAAGCCGCGCAATCGCGCGGCTTTCTTTTTGGCGTGTTTCCCGATTCCGGCAGTCGATCCTTCAGCTGCGCAGGCCGACTCCGGCCCGCAGCAGGAGCAGGGCAAGGCCCCCCAGCAGTGCGATGAACAGCAGGATCACGGCATAGGCGACGCCGATGTCGATATCGGAATGGCCGAGGATGCCGTAGCGGAAGGCATTCACCATGTATAGGATCGGATTCGCCAGCGATACCTTCTGCCAGAATGCGGGCAGCAGATCGATCGAGTAGAACACGCCGCCGAGATAGGTGAGCGGCGTCAGGATGAAGGTCGGCACGATCGAGATATCGTCGAATTTGCGCGCGAAAATGGCGTTGATGAATCCTCCCAGCGAGAACAGAACGGCGGTGAGGACGACCACCGATACCGTGATCGCGAGGTTGTGGATCTGCAGATCGGTGAATAGCTGCGAGATCGCCAGGACGATGACGCCGACCAGCAGCCCGCGGCCGACGCCGCCGGCCAGATAGCCGAGCAGGACGACCAGATTGGAGGTCGGCGACACCAGGATTTCCTCGATGAAGCGCTGGAACTTGGCGCCGAAGAACGAGGACACGACGTTGGCATAGGAGCTGGTGATCACAGCCGTCATGATCACGCCGGGCACGATGAACTCGATGTAGCTGTAGCCCTGCATCTCCCCGATCCGGCTGCCGATCAGGTTGCCGAAGATGACCAGATACAGCGTCATGGTGATCGCGGGCGGCAGCAGGGTCTGCTGCCAGATGCGCAGGAAGCGGTTGGTTTCCTTGTAGGCGATGGTCTGGAGCGACACCAGGTTCGCCCGCCACTGGGAAGGCCTGCCGTTCATGGCTGCTGCTCCTGCTGCTGCGGAGAGCCCTTTTCCAGCATCCGGATGAACAGTTCTTCCAGCCGGTTCGCCTTGTTCTTCATGCTCAGTACCTGGATGCCGGCCTGCGCCAGCGCTGCGAACACTTCGGTCAGGTTCTGCTCGGCGGTGATCTCGACGTCCAGCGTGTTGTCGTCGAGGCGTTCGACCCGATGGGCCGGCAGCGGCGGAATCTTGCTGCCGCCCTTGATGTCGAGCAGGAAGGCATGGGTGCTGAGCTTGCGCAGCAGCGATTTCACCGAGGTGTTCTCGATGATGCGGCCGTCGTCGATGATGGCGATGTTGCGGCAGAGCGTCTCCGCTTCTTCCAGATAATGCGTGGTCAGGATAATGGTGGTGCCGCTGGCGTTGATGTCGCGCAGGAAATCCCACATCGACCGGCGCAGTTCGATATCGACGCCGGCGGTGGGCTCGTCCAGGATCAGCAGCTTCGGCTCGTGGATCAGCGCCCGGGCGATCATCAGCCGGCGCTTCATCCCGCCCGACAGGGTGCGCGAGGCATGCTGGCGCTTGTCCCACAGGCTCAGGGCCTTGAGGTAGCGCTCGGCCCGCTGACGGGCGATTTTGCGGGGCAGGCCGTAGAAGCCGGCCTGGTTGACGACGATCTGCTCGACGGTCTCGAAACCGTTGAAGTTGAACTCCTGCGGCACCAGGCCAAGGCAGGACTTGGCCTCCCACAGCCGGGTGTCCAGATCGTGGCCGAAGATCTCGACCCGGCCGGAGGTCTTGCGCACCAGGGACGCGATGATGCCGATGGCGGTGGACTTGCCGGCGCCGTTGGGGCCGAGCAGGCCGAAGAAATCGCCTGGCTGTACCTCCAGGTCGATACCTTTCAGCGCTTCGACGCCGTTGTCGTAGCGCTTGCAGAGTTTATCCAGTAAAAGTGCGCTCATTATGCCGGGGAGTCGTGGGATACCTGTGGTCCGGGATCGGGGGAACCGAAGTGTATCGGCCGCAGTCGAAGCCCAGCAAGCCGCGTCCGGGCTGGCGGTCCGGCCTGGCCGACAGCGGGATGGACACCCCGGGTGCGAGTCAGTAAAATTTCTCGATCCTTCGTTCCCACCAAACTCGCACGCCGGGAGGGCATCCTTGGATCCCTCCCGTTTTTGTGCGCGCCTGCGCAGGAGGTTGCTTGGAAACGCCGGCCATTCTTGCCCTTGAAGACGGCACCTTGTTTCACGGACGGTCAATCGGCGTGGACGGCGCGACGGTCGGGGAGGTGTGCTTCAACACCGCCATGACCGGCTACCAGGAGATCCTCACGGATCCCTCGTACAACGGCCAGCTGGTGACCCTGACCTATCCGCATATCGGCAATACCGGTACCACGTCGATCGATGCCGAGTCCGCAAAGGTGCAGGCCAACGGTCTGATCGTCCGCGATGTTCCGCCTGTCGCCAGCAGCTGGCGGTCGGAGCAGAGCCTGACGGAGTATCTGCGTGACAGCGGCCTGGTGGCGATCAGCGAGATCGACACCCGCAAGCTCACCCGTATCCTGCGCGAGAAGGGCGTGCTCAACGGCTGCATCATGGCCGGCCGGGTCGATGCCGAGCAGGCGCTGGCGCAGGCCCGAGCCTTCCCGGGCCTCAAGGGCGCGGATCTGGCCAAGGTGGTGACGACCCCGGCCAGCTATACCTGGACCCGGGGCAGCTGGCAGATCGCCGATGGGCGCCAGGATGCGGCCGAGCGGGATCCGGCCAGCCTGCGCTACCACGTCGTCGCCTACGACTTCGGCGTCAAGCACAACACCCTGCGCATGCTGGTCGATGCCGGCTGCCGGGTGACAGTGGTGCCGGCGCAGACGCCGGCGCGGACGGTCCTGGCGGCGAAGCCCGACGGCGTGTTCCTCTCGAACGGGCCGGGCGACCCGGAGCCGTGCACCTACGCGATCGACGCGATCCGCGAGATCCTCGACGACACCCGCATCCCGGTGTTCGGCATCTGCCTCGGGCACCAGCTGCTGGGGCTCGCCTCGGGCGCGAAGACGGTGAAGATGAAATTCGGGCACCACGGCGCCAACCACCCGGTGATCGATCTGGATACCCAGCGGGTGATGATCTCCAGCCAGAATCACGGCTTCGCGGTGGACGAGGAGACGCTGCCGGCCAACCTGCGGCCCACCCACCGCTCGCTGTTCGATGGCACCCTGCAGGGGATGGAACGTACCGACCGCCCGGCGTTCAGTTTCCAGGGCCAACCGGAGGCGAGTCCCGGCTCGCACGACGTGTCGCCCCTGTTCGCCCGCTTCATCGAGCTGATGGCGCAAGCGCAATAACCCAGCGGCGGGGCTGCCCGCCGGAGACGGCTTACGACGATGCCCAAGCGTACCGATATTGAAAGCATCCTGATCATCGGCGCCGGTCCGATCGTGATCGGTCAGGCCTGCGAGTTCGACTATTCCGGAGCCCAGGCCTGCAAGGCCCTGCGCGAGGAGGGCTACCGGGTGATCCTGGTGAACTCCAATCCGGCCACCATCATGACCGACCCGGAAACCGCCGATGCGGTCTACATCGAGCCGGTCGAGTGGCGCACGGTCGCCAAGATCATCGAGAAGGAGCGTCCGGATGCGGTGCTGCCCACTATGGGCGGCCAGACCGCGCTCAACTGCGCGCTGGATCTCGCCAAGCACGGCGTGCTGGACCAGTTCG
>JAJUFY010000235.1 GCA_029263635.1 Ectothiorhodospiraceae bacterium
CGGCACTGCCGCTGCCGGGCCGGATCCGGCCTTGGCGGCAACGGCCGGAGCCAGGTCGCCCTGCCAGCCCAGGTCGAGTACCAGTTCCGCCCCGATCATCCGGTTGCCGGCCAGGCGCACGGTGATGCTGCCGCTGTCGAGCGCCAGCTGCAGCCGGAGACTGGCCGGGGAAGGCAGGTCCTGGCTGGCGAGATCGCGGAACAGGACGCCCAGGCTGCCCCCCGCCGCGGCCGCCTGCTGGAGGCGCTGCAGGACCGCGTCGTCGACATGCCTCGGCCAGGCGATCACGGCGCCGCAGGTGCCGCTGCGCAAGCCTTGCTCGACCGCGCTGAGGGCATCGGCCGGGCTCTTCGGGTGTACTAGCAGGACGTGCGCCAGGTCGACTCCGAACGATGCCAGCGCCGGGGCATGCAAGGCATACGGAGGAGCGATGAAGGCGATCCAGCGGCCCTGCCGGCTCAGGCGAGCCAGCGCCGGCATCAGCAGTCGCAGCTCGCCGGGCCCGGGCTGCGCATGGTGGAGTTCGGTCAGTCCGCCCTGCGGCCAGCCACCGCCCGGCAGCAGCCGGTCGAATGCCGCGAAGCCGGTAGCGATATGGCCAGGCTCGGTGCGGCGGTTGGTCTCCCGGTAAAACCAGGTCAGGGGCTGCTGCTGAAAGTCGTCGAGCGGAATGTTCATGGCGGCCTCTTGTTATTGCTTGTGCCGGTACGGGGCTCAGGAGATGGTTTCGCGGATCACTCCCACCGCGATGCCTTCGATGGCGAGCGGATCGCGGCGCAGGTCGACTTCGATGGGGGCATAGTCGGGGTTCTCGGCGATCAGCCGGACCAGGTGCCGGTTCTGCTCGAAGCGCTTGACCGTCACCTCGTCCTGCAGCCGGGCGACCACGATCTGGCCGTTGCGCGCCTGCTCGGTCTTGTGCACGGCCAGCAAATCGCCGTCGAGGATGCCGGCATCGCGCATGCTCATGCCGCGTACCCGCAACAGGTAATCGGCTCGCGGCGAAAAGGTGTCGGGGGCACAGCGATGGCGCCGCTCGATGTGCTCCTCGGCGAGAATCGGCGATCCGGCGGCGACCCGGCCGATCACCGGCAGGCCTTCATCCTCCGGCAGCCGGATGCCGCGCGAGGAGCCGGGGATCAGCTCGATGGCGCCCTTGCGCGCCAGGGCGCGCAGGTGTTCCTCGGCGGCGTTGGGTGAGCGAAAGCCCAGTCGCTGGGCGATCTCGGCGCGGGTGGGTGGAAAGCCGGTGGTGGCCTGGAATTCCCGGATCAGCTCCAGGATCTCGGCCTGGCGTGGCGTGAGCTTGTACATGGCGTTTCCCAAGAATCGGATACTGGCAATATATACAGTATCGGGAGCGAGGAGCAAGCGACGCAGCAACGGCGCGGTTGCGCCGGGCTGTTCCAGCAGGGCGCGAGCCAAGGCAGGGCAAGGCGCCGGCCGGCGCAGCCCAGCCTGGCAACGGCAGGATCACGGGTTCTGGCCGAAGGGCTGGTGGCGCCTGTTGCGCGCCGCGCAGTAACGGCGCAGGCGGGGACCGCTGGGGAAGCGGCGGAAAGCGTGGCTGCGGTCGGGAGAGGGCTGGTTGCTCCGCGTGGCCGCGGAGCAACCGTGGAGCGGCTACCGGCTTTCGAAACCGTACAGCCTGGCCGGATTCGCGACCAGGATCTGCTCGGCGAGGCCGTCATCGTTGTCGATCCAGCGAAAGAACTCGTCCATCAGGTCGCCATCGTTGGGCATCGGCGTGGGCAGCTGCACGTGCGGCCAGTCGGTGCCGAACACCAGGCGCTGCGGGGCGGCGTCGATGAGCGCGCCGGCCAGCGGGTCGACGTCGTGGAACGGCGGCAGCTTGCCGGCGGTGATCCGGTTGGGGCCGGACAGCTTGACCCAGGTACGGCCCTCCCGCAGCAGTGCCAGCAGGTCGGCGAAGGCGGGATGAGCCGGGCCCAGGGCGGCCGGCAGATGGCCCATGTGGTCGACCACGGAGGGCACCGGCAGGCGGCTGGCGAAACCGGCGAAGTCGTCGAACCGGCTGATGTCGACCAGGAACTGCAGATGCCAGCCCAGCGGCGCGATGCGCTCGGCCAGCGTGGTGGCGGTGGCGGTATCGATGCCGCCGCGGAACACCAGGTTCATGCGCACGCCGCGCACGCCGAGCGCGTGCAGGCGCTCCAGCTCGGCGTCGGAGGCGCCGGCATCGAGCACGGCCACGCCGCGCCAGGCGATGCCTGCCGGATCGTCCTGAGCCAGTGTCAGCGCGTCTACCATGCGGCTGTTGTCGGTGCCGTAAACGCTGGGCTGCACCAGCACTGCGCGCTGGAAGCCCAGGGTGCGGAGCAGGTGCAGATAGCTCTCGCGACTGGCATCCGGCGGCGTGTAGTTGCGGTCCGGGTGGTAGGGGTAGCGGTCGGCCGGACCGAACAGATGGGCGTGCGAATCGCAGCTGCCCGCCGGCAGCGGGCGCCGCGGCGGCCGCGGGTTCGGGTCCGGTGCTGCGCAAACTGGAATGTCGTGGTTCATCATGCAGACTCGTTCGCAGGTGGACGATGGGGCAGGCCCAGGCGTCGACGGGCGTTGTTCAGGTGCAGCCACATGGCGGCCCGCGCTTCTTCCGGGCTGCCGGCGGCGATGGCATCGAAGATGGCCTCGTGCTCGAAGTGCGCGATCTGCGGCCAGCCTTCCTGGCGGGCGCTATTGCCGCGGGCGATGGCGACCGCATCCGACATGCGGCTGGCGTAGAACTCCAGGAACTCGCGGAAGAAGCGGTTGCCGGAGGCCAGCGCGATGCGCTCGTGAAAGGCGAGGTCGTGCTCGGTGCCGGACTCGTTGCGGCTGATCGCCCCGGCGAGCAGGTCCAGGCACCTGCGCATGGCGACCAGATCGTCCTCGCTGCGGTGCTGGGCCGCCAGCGCTGCGGCACCGCTTTCGACCTCGGCGCGCAGCTCGAAGATCTGCCGCAGCTCGTCCGCGTCGACCCCGCCGCGGGGGATGGAGAACACGGTCTTGCGGACCGGGTTGGCGACCACGAAGGTGCCGAGGCCGTGGCGGGTTTCCACCAGCTCGGCGGAGCGCAGCTGGGCGATCGCCTCGCGCACGGCGCTGCGACTGATGCCGAACTGCCGGGCCAGCTCGCCTTCGGTGGCGAGCTTTTTGCCCGGCGCGAACTTGCCGGCCAGGATCGCTTCTTCCAGGATCCTGGCCACCTCGTTCGGCAGCGGACCTCGACTGCGCTTGAGCGCCTTGATCTCCATGACCGACGGTCCTCTTACACGAGCACTCCCGGCAGCCAGGTCGTCACGGCGGGGATGAAGGCCACTGCCAGGATCACGGCCAGCAGTACCAGCAGGAACGGCCACAGATGGCGGGAGACGGTCTCGATGCGCAGGCCGCTGATGCTGGCGCCCACGAACAGAGAATAACCCACCGGCGGCGTCGCCATGCCGACCGCGAAGTTGATCACCACCATCGCACCGAGCTGGATCGGATCCAGGCCGATCTGGGCGCCGATGCTGGTCAGCACGCCGGACAGGATCACCATCGCCGAGATGTTGTCCATGACCGCGCCCAGGATCAGCAGCAGCAGATTCAGCAGCAACAGGATCACCACCGGGTTGTCGGAGATCGACAGCAGCGATTCGCTGAGCTGGGTCGGGATCCCTTCGCTCGCCATCAGCCAGGCATAGCTGTAGGCCATGGCGATGATGAACATGATGACCGCCGTGGTGCGCATGGAGCGCATGATCAGTTCCGGCAGCTCGCGCAGCTTGAGGTCGCGGTAGACGAACAGGCCCACCAGCAGGCCGTACAGCACGCCGACCATGGAGGCCTCGGTGGGCGTGAACACGCCGCCGTAGATGCCGCCCAGGATCACGACCGGAGCGAGCAGGGCCCAGAAGCCCTCGCGTACCGCGCCGACCAGTTCGCGGGCGCTGGCGCGACGGTCGGTCGGCAGCTTGTTGCGCTTGGCATAGATGTAGCTCACCAGCACGAAGCCGGCGGCGGCCAGCAGGCCGGGAATGATGCCGGCCACGAACAGCCTGGAGACCGACTCCTCGGCCAGCACCG
>JAJUFY010000001.1 GCA_029263635.1 Ectothiorhodospiraceae bacterium
CCGCCGGCGTCGCCAAGGCCTATGCCGACCTCATCACCATCGCCGGTTACGACGGCGGCACCGGCGCCTCGCCGCTGTCGTCGGTCAAGTATGCCGGCAGCCCCTGGGAGCTCGGCCTGACCGAAGCCCATCAGGTGCTGCGCCTGAACGATCTGCGCGGCAAGGTGCGGCTGCAGACCGACGGCGGCCTCAAGACCGGCCTGGATGTGGTCAAGGCCGCCATCCTCGGCGCCGAGAGCTTCGGCTTCGGCACCGGCCCGATGATCGCGCTGGGCTGCAAGTACCTGCGGATCTGCCACCTCAACAACTGCGCCACCGGGGTGGCGACCCAGCACAAGGTGCTGCGGCTCAAGCACTTCATCGGCGCGCCGGAGCGGGTGATGAACTACTTCCGCTTCATCGCCGAGGAAACCCGCGAGTGGATGGCGCTGCTCGGAGTGCGCCGGCTCGACGAGCTGATCGGCCGTACCGAGCTGCTTGCGCCGATCGAAGGCGCAACCGCGCGACAGCGCCGGCTCGACCTGAGCCCGCTGCTGACGATGCCGGCGGGAGCCGATAGCGCGGGAAAGCCGCGGTTCTGCGTCGAGCCGAGGAACGAGCCGTTCGACAAGGGCGAGCTCGCCGAGCGCATGGTGCGCGACTGCCTGCCGGCCATCGAGGCCAAGAGCGGCGGCGAGTTCCGCTATCGGGTGCGCAACGACGACCGCGCCATCGGCGCCCGGCTGTCCGGCGAGATCGCCAGGCGCCACGGCAACCTCGGCATGGAGGATGCGCCGATCGTGCTGCGACTGGAGGGCACGGTCGGCCAGAGCTTCGGCGCCTGGAACGCGGGCGGGCTGCACATGATCCTGGAGGGCGACGCCAACGACTACGTCGGCAAAGGCATGGCCGGCGGCAAGCTGGTCCTGGTCCCGCCCCGCGGCAGCACCTTCAAGAGCCAGGAGACCGCCATCATGGGCAACACCTGCCTGTATGGCGCCACCGGCGGCAAGCTGTTCGCGGCGGGCGTGGCCGGCGAACGCTTCGCGGTGCGCAACTCCGGCGCCTATGCCGTGGTGGAAGGCATCGGCGACCACGGCTGCGAGTACATGACCGGCGGCACGGTCTGCGTGCTCGGGCCGACCGGCCTGAATTTCGGCGCCGGCATGACCGGCGGCGCGGCCTTCGTGCTCGATCTCGACCAGAGCTTCGTCGATCGCTGCAACCACGAGCTGATCGACATCCACCGGCTGCTGCCGGAGAGCATGGAGGCCCACCGCGAGGCCCTGCGCAGAATGCTGCGTGAATTCGTCGCCGAGACCGGCAGCAGCTGGGGGCAGACGCTGCTGGACGAATTTCGCGACTATCTGGGCCGGTTCTGGCTGGTCAAGCCCCGGGCGGCGGACCTGCAAACCATCCTGCACACCCTAAGAGCGGCGGCATAATCCCATGGCGAGCCCATTCGACTTCCTCGACATCCCGCGCCAGGACCCGGACAAGCAGCCGGCCACCGCGCGCGTGCACAACTTCGGCGAGCTCTACGGCCATTACGCCCCTGAGGCGGCAGCGGCCCAGGCGAGCCGCTGCATTGCCTGCGGCAACCCGTACTGCGAGTGGCAGTGCCCGGTCCACAACTTCATTCCCAACTGGCTGAAGCTGATCGCCGAAGGCCGGCTGTTCGAAGCGGCGGAGCTTTCCCACCGCACCAACTCGCTGCCGGAGATCTGCGGCCGGATCTGCCCGCAGGACCGGCTCTGCGAAGGCGCCTGCACGCTCAACGACGGCTTCGGCGCGGTCAGCATCGGCGCGATCGAGCGCTACATCACCGACGAGGCCCTCAAGCAGGGCTGGCGGCCGGACCTGTCGGGCGTGGTGCCCACCGGGCGCCGGGTCGCCATCGTCGGCGCCGGGCCGGCCGGGCTCGGCTGTGCCGACATCCTCGTCCGCGCCGGCGTGCAGCCGGTGGTATTCGACCGGTACCCGGAGATCGGCGGCCTGCTCACCTTCGGCATCCCGCCGTTCAAGCTGGACAAGGAGGTGGTCCGCACCCGCCGCAGGCTGATGGAAGAGATGGGAGTGGAATTCCGGCTCAATGTCGAGATCGGCAAGGACCTCCCCTTTGCCCGGCTGCTGGACGAGTACGATGCCGTCTTCCTGGGCATGGGCGCCTACACCTCCATGCGCGGCGACTTCCCCGGCGAGGACCTGCCCGGCGTGCATGCCGCCCTGCCGTACCTGATCTCCAACAGCAACCGCCTGTTGGGCTACGAGCGGCATCCGGACGACTTCATCGACATGCGCGGACAGCGGGTGCTGGTGCTGGGCGGCGGCGATACCGCCATGGACTGCGTCCGCACCGCCGTGCGCCAGGGCGCGACCGAAGTGGTCTGCGCCTACCGCCGCGACGAGGCCAACATGCCCGGCTCGCGCCGCGAAGTGCAGAACGCCAAGGATGAAGGCGTGCGCTTCCTGTGGAATTGCCAGCCCATCGAGATCGTCGGCAATGGCCGTGTCGCCGGCGTCAGGATGGTCACCACCGCTCTCGGCGCCCCCGACCGGCGCGGCCGGCGAGTGCCTGAACCGGTCCCCGGCAGCGAGGAGATCGTCGACGCCGACCGCGTCATCATCGCCTTCGGCTTCCGGCCGAGTCCGGCGCCCTGGTTCGAGGAGTTCGGCATCGCGACCGATGACCGCGATCGCGTGCTTGCCCGCGGCGGCCGCCATCCCGGCCAGACCGCGAATCCCAAGGTGTTCGCCGGTGGCGACCTGACCCGCGGCTCGGACCTGGTGGTCACCGCGGTGTGGGAAGGGCGGGAAGCCGCCAAGGGCATACTCGGCTATCTGGAGCTCCAGGCGCCGGCCGCTGCCTGAGCGGCCGGACCTGGAACCACCGGTCACCGCGATGGCGGAACTCTCGACTACTCCTGCCGGCGCTTTTCCTGGTTCCGGCGGCAGCCTGCCGCCTGCCCGGGTCGTTGCTGTGGCCCTATGGGCGATACAGGCCATCGCCAGGAACATCCTGTGCACCCGCAGCTTCGGGCGCGGGTGGCCCAGCCTGCACCGCACCGGATTGCGCCGGCCCTAGGCCGTGCTCGGCCCGCTGGCGGAAAAGGCGGCGCCGGCGCCTGCCGGGAAACCCGGCTCATTCCGCAAGAACCGCCGCTTTTTCAACGGGAACCGCCGGCCGGTGCTAAACTACCCAGCCCGTTGACCCGCCGTCCGGCGGCTGAGGATAGATAGGCCTGCAATGACCGCGACCCCCGCCCTGAAGAACGACCGCCTGCTCCGCGCCCTGTTGCGTCAACCTGTCGACCAGACGCCGGTCTGGATGATGCGTCAGGCCGGCCGCTACCTGCCGGAGTACCGGGCGACGCGGCAGCAGGCGGGCGACTTCATGACGCTGTGCCGGACTCCGGAGCTGGCCTGCGAGGTGACGCTGCAGCCGCTGCGGCGCTTCCCGCTGGATGCGGCCATCCTGTTCTCCGACATCCTCACCATCCCCGACGCCATGGGCCTGGGGCTGTATTTCGAGGAAGGCGAAGGACCGCGCTTCCAGCGCCCGGTGCGCACCGAGGCCGACGTGGCCGCGCTGCCGGTGCCTGACCCGGAAGGGGAACTGCGCTACGTGATGGACGCCGTGCGGGTGATCCGGCGCGAGCTCGGCGGCCGGGTGCCGCTGATCGGCTTCGCCGGCAGCCCCTGGACCCTCGCCACCTACATGGTGGAGGGCGGCCCCAGCAAGAACTTCAGCCTGATCAAGGGCATGCTGTATGACTGTCCGGAGCTGCTGCACCGGCTGCTCGGCACCCTGGCGGACTCGGTGACGGCCTACCTGAACGCCCAGGTCGCCGCCGGCGCCCAGGCGCTGATGATCTTCGATACCTGGGGCGGCCTGCTCTCGACCCCGGCCTATAAGGAGTTCTCCCTGGCCTACGCCCGCCGCATCCTGGACGGCCTGCAGCGCGAGGCCGAGGGCCGGCGGGTGCCGGTGATCTTCTTCACCAAGGGAGGCGCCCAGTGGCTGGAGGCGATGGCCGATGCCGGTTTCGACGCCCTGGGGCTGGACTGGACCACCGAACTGGGTGACGCCCGTGCCCGGGTCGGCGACCGGGTAGCCCTGCAGGGCAATCTCGATCCGGCCGTCCTGTATGCCGCACCGGCAGTGATCCGCGCCGAGGTGGCGCGTCTCCTGGCCTCCTTCGGCAAGGGCCCGGGGCATGTGTTCAACCTCGGCCACGGCATCCACCCGGGCGTCGATCCGGCTCATGCCGGGGCGATGATCGAGGCCGTGCATGAACTCAGCCGTCCGTACCATGCGCCGGCCGGGGCCAGCGGCCGGAGCTGACCGACGATGCGGGCCAAGATCCTGTCCGCAGGGATCATTCCGGTACGCCGGGCGCAGGGGCAGTGGCTGTATCTGCTGCTGCGCGCCTACCAGTACTGGGATTTCCCCAAGGGCAAGACCGAGGCCGGCGAGACGCCGTTGCAGGCGGCGCTGCGCGAGGTCAAGGAAGAAACCGGCCTGGAGCGGCTCGATTTCCGCTGGGGCTACGATTACATCGAGACGGGCCCCTACGCCCGCGGCAAGGTGGCGCGCTACTACATCGCCGAAACCCGGGACAGCGAGGTGGTGCTCGGCTTCGTCCCGGCCCTCGGCCGTGCCGAACATCACGAATACCGCTGGATGACTTACGAGGAAGCCTATCGCTGGGCCTCTCCCCGCGTCCGCCGCGTGCTGGAGTGGAGCCGCCGGCAGATGGAGCTGTGACCGGCCCGGCCCACGCTTCCCAAGCCAATCCTTGCATCCACGGCGCAACGCCGCCGCTCAATCGTCCGTCGCAGCGCCCTGCCGCAGCCGCCGGAGCAGCCGCGGCAGGAAACCGAGGGCAGCCAGTACCCCAAGGCCGATCAGCAAGCCGCGGACATTGCCCTTGCCGCCCAGGGCAGCGGCGCCGGCGGCACCGACGTAGGCGTAAGCCAGAGTCCCCGGCAGCATGCAGATCACGGTGGTGGCGAGGTAGACGCCCAGCGACAGCCGGGTCAGCCCCAGCCCATAGTTGATCAGGCTGAAGGGGAACACCGGCACCAGCCGCACGAAGGCGACGAACCGCCAGCCTTCGGCTTCCACACCGCGGATGAGGCGCGCCAGGCGCGGACCGGCGCGACGCTGCAGCCAGCCAGCGCCGGCATGACGGGCAAGCAGAAAGGCAATGCCGGACGAACCGGCGGCACCGGCCAGGGCATAGACGGTGCCGGCGAGGGTACCGAACAGCACGCCGCCGGCCAGCGTCAGCGGTGTTGCCGGCACGAACAGCAGCCCGGCCACCAGATAGACCAGCAGATAGACCGCCGGCGCCCAGGCGCCGAAACCGGCGAACCAGTCCTGCAGGTCCTGCGGCCCGAGTCCGCTGCGAGACAGCAGCGCAACTGCGGTCAGGACGCCAATGGCGCTCACCGCAAACGCGATCCGCAACACGGTTTTCCGCCTCTTCATCCGCGTTCCATGCCATCCCGGCCTCCCGTCAATATGGCGTCGAAGATGCGAAGACCGGTGCCAGCAGGCATAATGCGCCGCATTCGAAGGCGTCCCGGGAGCAGAACCATGAAACATCGCGACAGCAGCGGTCAGTATCCGTTCGTGCGCATGCGGCGTATGCGTTCCCAGGACTTCTCGCGCCGACTGATGCGGGAAACCACGCTGACGGCGGACGACCTGATCTATCCGGTGTTCGTCCTGGACGGCGAGCAGCAGCGCGAGCCGGTGCCCTCCATGCCGGGCATCGAGCGGCTGTCGATCGACCTGCTGCTGCGCGAGGCCGAGGAAGTCCTGGAACTGGGCATTCCTGCGATTGCCCTGTTTCCGGTGACCCCGCAGGACAGGAAGAGCCCCGATGCCGCCGAGGCCTGGAATCCGGACGGCATCGCCCAGCGGGCGGTGCGGGCCCTGAAGGAGCGGCTGCCGGAGCTGGGCGTGATCACCGACGTCGCCCTCGATCCGTTCACCACCCATGGCCAGGACGGGCTGCTGGACGACAGCGGCTACATCCTCAACGACGAGACGGTCGAGGCGCTGGTCAAGCAGGCCCTGTCGCACGCCGAGGCAGGCGTCGACGTGGTGGCGCCGTCGGACATGATGGACGGGCGCATCGGCGCCATTCGCCAGGCGCTGGAAGCCGGCGGCTTCCGCAACACCCGCATCATGGCCTATTCGGCCAACTACGCCTCGGACTTCTATGGGCCGTTCCGCGACGCGGTGGGCTCGGCCGCCAACCTCGGCGGCGGCGGCAAGCACAGCTACCAGATGGATCCGGCCAACAGCGACGAAGCGCTGCGGGAGGTTGCGCTCGATCTGGCGGAAGGCGCCGACATGGTGATGGTCAAGCCGGCCCTGCCCTACCTGGACGTCATTCGCCGGGTTAAGGACGAGTTCGGCGCCCCCACCTTTGCCTATCAGGTAAGCGGCGAATACGCGATGCTGATGGCGGCCATCCAGAACGGCTGGCTGGCCGAGCGGCCCTGCGTGCTGGAATCCCTGATCGCCATCAAGCGCGCCGGCGCCGACGGCATCCTTACCTATTTCGCCAAACGCGTCGCCACCTGGCTGCGGGAATGATCGGGAGGACTTTCCGATGAAAAGCTACTTCGCTGCGATTTTCCGCGGCTCGCCGATGAAGCCGCTGCAGGAGCACATGGAGAAAGTGCTCGAATGCGCCAGCGAGCTCTTGCCGCTGTTCAAGGCGGTCGGCCGCCGTGACTACGAAGCGGTTGCCCAGATCCAGCAGCGCATCGCCCAGCTCGAGGACGAGGCGGATTCCCTGAAGACGGATCTGCGCCTGCAGCTGCCGAACACCCTGCTGCTGCCGGTCGACCGGCGCGACCTGCTGGAATTGCTGCGGGTCCAGGACAACGTCGCCAACAAGGCGAAGGACATCGCCGGCCTCATACTCGGCCGGCAGATGGAGATTCCCGCCTCCATGCAGGAGGCGTTCGACGCCTACGCCGAACGCTGCATCGATGCAGTCCGGCATGCCCAGCGGGCTGTCCAGGAAATGGACGAGCTGGTCGAAACCGGCTTTCGCGGAGCAGAGGTGGAACTGGTCCACAACATCCTGCGCGACCTGGGCGCCGTCGAAAAGGATACCGACCACATGCAGATCAAGCTGCGCGCTGCCTTGCGCAGCCTCGAGTCGCAGCTCCCGCCCGTGGACGTGATGTTCCTCTACAAGATCATCGAATGGACCGGCGATCTCGCCGATCTCGCCGAGCGCATCGGCAGCCGCCTGCAACTGATGCTCGCCAAGTAAACAAGCAGAAACGTCCCTAGGAGCGGTGATGGAGTACGGCACGATCTATCTGATCCTGGCCGGCGTATTCGGTCTGTTCATGGCCTGGGGCATTGGCGCCAACGACGTCGCCAATGCGATGGCGACCTCGGTCGGCGCCAGAGTCCTCACCATCCGTCGCGCCGTGCTCATCGCCGCGGTGTTCGAATTCAGCGGTGCGGTGCTCGCCGGCGGCGAGGTCACCTCGACCATCCGCAGCGGCATCATCGATGTGGAAGTGGTCGCCGGCGACCCGCAACTGCTGGTGCTGGGCATGCTCGCGGCCCTGCTCGCTGCCGGCGTCTGGCTGCTGATCGCCTCCCGCATGGGCTGGCCGGTGTCCACCACCCACTCCATCGTCGGTGCCATCATCGGCTTCGGCATCGCCGGCCTGGGCTGGCATGTGGTGCACTGGTCCAACGTCGGCACCATCGCCGCCAGCTGGGTCGTCTCGCCGCTGCTGTCCGGAACCGTCGCCTACCTGCTGTTCCGCAGCGTCCAGTGGCTGATCCTGGACCGTCCCGACCCGCTCAAGAGCGCCAAGCGCTTCGTGCCGCTCTACATCTTCCTGGCCGGCTTCATCATGAGCCTGATGACCATGCTCAAGGGCCTCAAGCACGTCGGCCTAGAGATATCGGCGGCGGAGGCCTACGGCTGGTCTGCGATCATCGGCCTAGTGCTGATGCTGATCGGCAAGGCTTTCATCTCCCGGGTGCCGTACGATCCGGCCGCCGACCGCGAGTTCCACTATGCCAACGTCGAGCGCGTGTTCGCCATCCTGATGGTGGTCACTGCCTGCTCCATGGCCTTCGCCCACGGCTCCAACGACGTCGCCAACGCCGTCGGGCCGATGGCGGCCATCATCTCGGTGGTCCAGAGCGGCGGCCAGATCAGCGCTCAGTCGCCGCTGCCATCCTGGGTGCTGCTGCTCGGCGCCGTCGGCATCGTCATCGGCCTGGTGACGCTCGGCCAGCGCGTCATCGCCACGGTCGGCCGCGAAATCACCCAGCTCACCCCCAGCCGCGGCTTCGCCTGCGAACTCGCGGCTGCCGGCACGGTGGTATTCGCCTCCGGCCTGGGCCTGCCGATCTCCACCACCCACTCGCTGGTCGGCGCGGTGCTCGGAGTCGGCATGGCGCGCGGCATCGCCGCGCTCAACCTGAACGTGGTGCGGACCATCTTCATGTCCTGGATCGTCACGCTGCCGATAGGCGGCGTGCTGGCCATCGTCTTCTTCTGGATTCTGAAAGGCATTTTCTAACGGAGTCCCGGCATGGACCGATACGCGGTGATGGGCAATCCCATTGCCCACAGCAAATCGCCGCAGATTCACCGCCTGTTCGCCGAGCAGACCGGCCAGGCACTCAGCTATGACAAGCTGCTGGTGCCGCTGGATGGTTTCGAGGCTGCCGTCGACGCCTTCCAGGCCGACGGCGGCAAAGGGCTCAATGTCACGGTGCCGTTCAAGGAGCAGGCCTGGGCGCTGGCCGATGGCCGCAGCGAACGGGCCGAGGCGGCCGGTGCCGTCAACACCCTGCTGTTCGATCCGCAGGGCCGCCGGTTCGGCGACAACACCGACGGCATCGGGCTGGTGCGGGATCTGCGCGACAACCATGGCACGCCGCTCTCAGGCCGGCGGATCCTGATCGTCGGCGCCGGCGGCGCGGTGCGCGGCCTGCTGCCGGCGCTGCGGCGGGAGCGGCCGGAGCGGATCGTGATTGCCAACCGCACGCTGTCCCGGGCACAGGCACTGGCCGCCGCTTTCAGCGATCTGCCGATCGCTGCCGCAGAGTTCGCCGACCTGGCCGGCGAGCGGTTCGACGTGGTGATCAACGGCACCTCGGCAGGCCTGGACGGGGAAATCCCGCCGCTGCCGGCGACGGCAGCGGCCGGCGCGGTCTGCTACGACATGCTCTACGGCGATGCCCCGACCCCTTTCCTGCGCTGGGCTGCTGCCCAGGGCGCAGCCCAGGCGATCGACGGGCTGGGCATGCTGGTCGAGCAGGCAGCCGAGGCCTTCCTGCTCTGGCGCGGCGTCCGGCCGGACACCGCGCCCGTGATCGCCGCCCTGCGTGGTCCGCGACCTGGCGGCGGCTAGATCGAGATCCGCCGCAGCAGGATGTCTTTGAACATCACGAAGTCGGCCAGCAGGCTGTAGAGCGGATACTTGAAGGTAGCGGGCTTGTTGCGCTCGAAGAAGAAGTGCCCGACCCAGGCGAACGAATAGCCGAACACCGGCAGCAGCAGCGCCAGCAGCCACTTGCCGGTTGCCAGCACATACAGCGCGGTCGCGATCACCAGCCCCGTCCCGATGAAATGCAGCCGACGGCAGACCACGTTCTGGTGCTCTCCCAGATAGAACGGGTAAAACTCCCGGAAGCTCTCGAACCGGTTCATGGCGTCCTCCCTCCCGCGCTGCCCTGGCCGGCGGGCCCGGGCTTCAATCGTCAGAAGTTGTAGCCGGCGCCGAAGCTGTAGGCATAGGCATCGTCATCGACACCATGCACATTGGCGCCGCTCTCGAACAGGAACTGGTATTCCATCTGCACGAACAGGAAAGCGGCCGGCAGCACGTAGAACTTGAGCCCGATCTCGGGCCCGGCGAACAGGGTGGTATCCGACCGCTCGCCATAGGCGATGCCGAAGCTCGCTCCCACATAGGGCCGCCACTGACCGGAGCCGAAGTGGTAATCGCCGTACAGCCGGGTCGCCCCGTTCCAGGTAGAGCCCTGCTCGTACTTGGTCCAGTTGAAGCTCTGCCGCAGGCCGAACTCCAGATGCGGCGTACGGTACCAGCCAAGCTCGCCGGTGCCGGAGATGGTTCCCGAGTCGAACTGACGGGAACTGCTGCCGGAACCTGACAGCGTCAGCTCCCGCAGACCGCGGCCGAACTGCGCGTCGCACAGCCCCGGCAGCAGTACGAGCAGAAAGGCCATGACCGGCCACTTTTTCACGAGCGACATTGCTTGCTCCAAGACCTCCGTCGGCACGGCCCTGCCGTGCGTGCTGCCCGCTGAGTTGCCTGACTATCGTGAAGACCGCCACGCACCGTCACGTCCGGCCCCGCATCTGCGGCCAGAGGGGTGCATCGAAATAATCGAGCCGACCAGTACCTAGCTGCTGCCAGGAACCGCTATCGAAGCCTATCCCGACAATGCCGGCGGTCGGCAGGTCGTCCAGGCGGATGCCGGCAAGCTCGCGCGCGAACAGGGTTAACCCAGGATTGTGCCCGACCACGGCCAGTGTCCGATAGTCGCCGCCATGACGGGCGAGCGCCTGGCGCAGCGTTTCGCTGCCCGCCAGATAAAGCGTCTCGTCCGCGATCAGCGGCATTCCAGCCAGCCGCTCGGCGAGCATGGCGGCCGTCGCCAGCGCCCGTGGCGCCGTGCTGGCGATCAGGCACTCGGGCACCCACGCCGACCCCGCCAGCCGGCCGGCCACCGCCGCGACTTCCTGTTCACCGGCGGCGCTGAGCGGCCGCGTGAAATCGTCGCGATCCGGCGCCGCCGGCGCGGCCTTGCCATGTCGTATCAGCAGAAGGCGCCTCATGTCGCCATGATCCCGCCGATGATGAAGTCCCGCAAGCCGTTCAGGAACATCTGCACCGCCATGACCACCAGCAGCATGCCCATCAGCCGTTCCAGCGCCGCCACCGCACGGTCGCCGAGCACACGGTAGACATACCCGGACGACAGCAGGATCAGCACCGTTCCCGCCCAGGCCAGCAGCAGGGCCAGCAACCAGTCGAGCAGGCGGTCGGGCTCGGAGCGGACCAGCAGCAACAGGACCGCGATGGTCGACGGTCCGGCGATCAGCGGCACTGCCAGCGGCACCAGGAAAGGCTCGCCGGCCATGTCCTCGCCCGACATCGCTCGCGGTGCCGGAAAGATCATGCGCAGGGCGATGATGAACAGGATGATGCCGCCGGCAATGCTGATCGACTCCTGCTCCAGCCGCAGAAAGTCCAGCACCACCTGCCCGGCCAGCAGGAAACCGACCAGCACCACCAGCGCGAAACCGAGCTCGCGCAGCAGCACGACCCGCCGCCGATGCGGCGCCACGTGCCTGAGGATGGACAGGAACACGGGGATGTTGCCGATCGGGTCGAGGATCAGGAACAGCAGGAAAGCGGCCGCCAGTGTGCTCATCGTCCCGTCTCCGGCCGCTCAGTCCTAGGGACGCAGTGCCCGGTACCGCCAGTACTGGATCAACAGGAAGCCGAACAGCATGCCGCCAAGATGGGCGAAGTGCGCCACCCCGGGCATGGCGCCGGAGATGCCGGCATAGAGTTCGAACGCTCCGTACAGGATCACGATCCATTTGGCCCGCATTGGAATCGGCGGAAACAGCAGCAGGATGCGCTGGTTCGGAAACATCATCCCGAACGCCAGCAGGACGCCGAACACCCCTCCCGATGCACCGATGGTCGGATACGGCCCGATCTCGGCCACTGCCGCCGACGCCACCAGCAGCTGAACCGCACCGGCACCGGCGACACAGACCAGATAGTAGATAGCGAACCGGCCCGATCCCCACAGCCGCTCGATCGGAATGCCGAACATCCACATGGCAAACATGTTGGTGAACAGGTGCAGCAGGCCGCCATGCAGAAAGGCATAGCTCACCAGCTGCCAGGGCTGGAAGTCCGGCACCCGGATCAGGCCGAGCAGGCTGCCGGCATAGTCGGGGGCGCCCAGCGGCCAGAGCGCGAACTGGTACAGCAACCACTCGCCGGCGACGAACTGACCGATGAAGGCCAGCCCGTTCAACACCAGCAGCAGGGAGACAACCGGTGTGGTCGTGGATCGATGTCCAGCTCCGTAATCGCTCTGCATAAGGACTCCGTGCACTGCCTCCATTCCTGCCGGCAGCGCTGCAGAAACGAGAGCATGGATACGGCTGATGGGATACGCGACCGCACCGGCATCCGGGCATGGCCGGCGATGCGGCCGCACCGGCTGGCGCGCCCGGCGACGGTCCTCCTTCAATATGCAGGCAGATGCCGGCAAGCGCCAGCCGAGGCCATCGGCGGGCCCGCTCGAGCCGGCTCGAAAACCGCCGCGGGTGGGATTATTCGTCGCGTTCGAACGTTACCGAACCGTCGGGGCGACGGCGGGGGCGAATGCGAAACATGCGCTGCAGCGTCTTCCGCTGCGGCAGGGGCCGGCACCGGTCGCGGCAATACGGGCAACGCAGCCAGTCATCCAGGGTCGGGCTCATGCCGCGCTCATGCCGGCCACAGTTCTCACAGGAAATCTTCCCCGGCATGCGTGCCATCCCTGCCTCCATGCTACTCGCCGCGTTTCCGAGACAGGGCCTGAAGCAAATTTCATACCTAAAATTATCTTCCTATAAATCAAAGCCTTGCAGGAAAGCGCCGGGAATCGCTGTCGCCGTTCAGGAACAGCCGCTTCTCAATGCTTCAATAACATGATGATTTTCAAAACATTGATGAACGTCGCCGATCAACGACAGCGGCGATGAGCCGTCCCGGTCCTGCCGTCGCCGGGGCTTGCGCGGCACGCCTGAGGCCCCATCTGCCTGAAACCCCTGGTACACAACCGCCCGGCATCGGCGGGCGGCACCAATGGAGACAGCATGGCAGGCAGGATGAACTGGTCCCAGGCCCGTAAGCGGACGGACAAGGGCAAGACCCACGACAAGGTGAATTTCCCGGATCCGGCGGCGGCGCCGCTCGGGACCGACGAGGAAGCCGGCGGCGCCCGCACCTCACCGGAAGCCATCGCCCGCGCCGAGCGCAGCCGCGAGCCCAGCCACAGCGACAATCGTCCGGGCGAAGCCAGCGCGCCACCCAAGCCCAGCTAGCAACGGCAATCGAAACCTGGCGGCTGCTCAGGTCAGGTTCGGTCGCAGCGTGATCAGCCACTGCGGCCGCCAGGCGGCCAGCGCGGCAATCGCAGCGACATTGACCAGGCTTTCCGGCAACAGGAGCAGCGACAACAGCACCAGCTGATCGTGGCTGATAGCGGCGAGGGTGTAGGTCCCGGCGATGGCCAGCAAGGCCACCGCCGCTACCCGCGCCAGCGCCGCCGCCAGCGCCGATCCGCACAGCGTGCATACGAACAGGTACACGAACAGGTTGCGCGGCAGCAGCCGCTGGGTGATGCGCCACACCAGATGCGTGATGCCGATCGGCAGCGCCGCCAGCGCCAGGCCGCTCAGGCCGGCCATCTGCCACGGCTCGGCACCGACCAGCACCGGCCCGAGCACCGGCAACAGCGAGCCGACCAGGGCCTGGCGCCAGCCCACCAGCAGGGTCAGCGCGGTCATCCCCAGCACATGCAGGCCGATTTCGGGCATGACCATGCTGCTGCGAACCAGCCACAGCACCATCACCGCGACGGAACCGCCGAGCAGCAGGTGCTGCCGGAGAGGCTCGCGCTGCAGGCGCCGGCGGTCGATCCCCGCCAGCGCCCAGAGCACCAGGGCACCATAGGCGACGATGCCGGTCAGCAGCCAGATTTCAGGAAGCACATGCGCCGAAGGATTCATGGATCGCCTGGCTTGAGGTAACGGCGCGTTCGCGCAAATCCACGCCACCGCTGCGCGGTGGAACCTTCCGCCAAACTGGTGGCGGCAAGAACGCTGCACAAGCAGGCAGATAGCGCGGAGGAGATGGGATATGCCCCGGCAGGCCCGGGCGCGGCCTGCTCCGCGTCGTCACCGGGGGATATGCCGGGACGCGGCCCGGCGGTCTGGGACGCTGCGCCGGCGCGACGAAGAAGAGGCTGCCGCGGCGCAGCGGCAGCTGGAGGGCCGGGATCAGGCCATGCCGAGCCGCTCGGGGTCGTCGCGAGGCGGCAGCTGCACGTAGCAGCCTTGCACCAGCAGCCGCCGCATGACGGTCACCGCGCTCACCCGGGCCAACTTCCGCTCCGGCGTGAGCACCAGCTCCATCACATGCTCAAGCGGACCCATCGCCTGCAGCACGGAGGCCGGCACCGCCGTGAAGTCATCGCGGACCGGAACGAACAGATAGGTATCCGGGGCACGACGCCCCTTGTAGATCGAGCAATGCATAGGGATCTCGCAGACATCCGATCTCGGCGGCTGAGGCCGGACGTTTGCTCCGGAACCCGGCCTGACAGCCACCCCGCTGGCTGTGCGTCATGGTAGCGCACCGGCGTTGCAAATCCCCCCGGGATGCCGGGTACAGACCGACGCCCGGCCGCCGGGCCTGGCGCGGGCACAGGGGCACAGCCGGTTTACCGCTGTAGGGCGCCAAGCCCGGGCCGGCATGGGTCAGTGCTGCTGGCTGTGCAGGTCGCTCGGCCTGGAGATGTCGCGCAACAGCTCTCCGGTGAGCGGGGCGCGCCCCAGCGCCTGGGCGATATCCGCCTGCGCCAGCATTCCTACCGGCTCATCATTATGGTTGCAGACCATCAATCGTCGTATCTGCTGTTCCTCCATGATTTGGGCCGCCTGCTCCAGGTCGTCGTCCTCGTAGCAGGAAATGACATCGCGGCTCATGTAGCGGCCGACCTCGCTGTCGGCGCTGGCCGCCTCGGCCACTGCCCGCACGGTGATATCGCGGTCGGTGATGATGCCAGCCACCTGGCCGCTGTCGTCGTTGACGAACAGCGCACCGATATCCTTATCCCGCATCCGCTGCGCCGCCTGCCGCAGGCTGTCGCTCGCCTTGACGGCCTCGCAATGGCGGGTCATGGCTTCGCTTACACGCATGTTGCCTCCTCGATCGCAATACGATCATTCAGGGACGGCACAGCTCCTGTCCCGTCCGCCGCGGCCCGGGCCGCGGCCTGCACTGTAGTCGGGACAAGCCTGCTACATCCCAACCCTCGATGCCCGCTGCGCTTGTAATCGCTCGGCACCCACCACACTCATCTGGCAGGACCGAGGCAGTCGAGGGAAAGTCATGCGCGCACAGCGGCCGCTCCGCACCAGGCAACGTCGCAGCCGGATCATCAGAAGGCGATTCAATGTCGGGATCGCCGAACGCTGGATGTCGCTGGCGGGTGGCGGCACGGTACTCGGCATCGGCCTCTGGCGGCGCGGCATCGGCGGCCTGCTGCTGGGCCTGCTCGGCGGCCTGCTGCTGTTCCGCGGCATGAGCGGATACTGCCCACTGTACGGACGACTGCGCATCAGCACCGCCCGCCCCGGCAAGTCGGGCCTGTGGGGACAGCACCTGGTCCACGTCCAGAGCCGGATCACGGTCCAGCAGCCGCGCGAAACGGTGTATCGCTACTGGCGCAATCTGGAGAACCTGCCGCGCTTCATGCGCCATATCCGCCAGGTACGCGTCGACGGCAACCGGTCGCACTGGATCGCGGCGGCGCCGTTCGGCCTGCACCTGACATGGGACGCCCAGATCATCCAGGACTCCCCGAACGAGCGCCTGACCTGGTGCTCGATTCCCGGCTCCGATGTCGAAAGCCGCGGCGAGGTGCGCTTCCGGCCCACCATCAGCGGCGGCACCGAGATCGATGTCGACATGTACTACCGTCCCCCGGGCGGCACGGCCTCACGCCTGTTTGCGAGGCTGTTCGGCGGCATCTCCGAAAAAGCCGTCCGCCGCGACCTCGAACGCTTCAAGGGAGCCATCGAGCAGCGCCCGGAACAGCCGCCGCCCGAGCAGGTGGAAGACCAGGGCCTGGGCGGCGGGCCGACCACGCCGGCGCACGGCTGACACCGGCTCCGCCTGCAGCGGCGGCTGCCTGCCCGCCAACCCAGAACCGACGGTAAATCTGTCGTTAATCAACGACATATTGGCATTCCCGGGTCACGCCCCTATTGTCTTTGCACCATACACCTAACATCGCATCCGACCGCCGGCTGGCGGTCTTATTGTGTACAGGAGACTCCCGGCGATGAGGACGCGGCTGCTCCCGATGGCGCTGGGCCAGCCGCATGTCCGTCTGCGGCAGGCGGCACTGGCGTGCCTGCTGCTTGCGCCCCTGCTGCCGGCGGCAGCGGAATTCAGCTTCGAGAACGTCACCGCGGCGGCACAGAAGCTGGCAGCGGCTCCCTATCAGCCGCCGGCGCAGGTTCCCCAGTGGCTGCGGGAGATCGATTACAACCAGTGGCGCGACATCCGCTTCAAGCCGGCACGGTCGCTCTGGCGCCAGGAAGGCCTGCCGTTCGAGGTGCAGTTCTTCCACCCCGGGCTTTATTACGACCGCAGCGTCGCCGTGCATGTGGTGGAAGATGGCCGGGTCGTGCCGCTCGGCTTCTCCACCGAGTACTTCGACTACGGCAGGAACGCGTTCGCCGACAAGGTGCCGGCTGACCTGGGATTCGCCGGCCTGCGGGTCCACGCCCCGATCAAGACCCAGGCGTATTACGACGAGGTGGCCGTCTTTCTCGGCGCCAGCTATTTCCGGGCGGTGGGCAAGCACAACGTCTATGGCCTGTCGGCGCGCGGCCTGGCGGTGGACACCGCCGCCCCCACCGGCGAGGAGTTCCCGTGGTTCCGGGAATTCTGGCTGGTCAGGCCGGCTGCCGATGCGTCCCAGCTGACCCTGTATGCGCTGCTCGACAGCCCCAGCGTCGCCGGCGCCTACAAGTTCGTGATCACGCCCGGCGAGGAGACCACCCTGGATGTCGACAGCGTGGTGTTTCCGCGCAAGCCGGTCGGCAAGCTCGGGATCGCGCCGCTGACCAGCATGTTTTTCTACGGCGAGAACGTCAACCAGCGACCGGTGAACGATTTCCGCCCCGAGGTCCACGATTCCGACGGCCTGCTGATCGCCATGGAAAACGGCGAGCGCGTCTGGCGGCCGCTGGTCAATCCGCGGCGGCTGGCCATCAACAGCTTCAGCGCCGACAACCCGCGCGGTTTCGGGCTCATGCAGCGCGACACCGAGTTTGACCACTACCTCGATCTCGAGGCGCGCTACGAGCTCCGGCCCAGCGCCTGGGTTACACCCAAAGGTGCCTGGGGCGAGGGCGTCGTCGAGCTGATCCAGATCCCGACCCCGAACGAGCTGCATGACAACATCGTCGCCTTCTGGGTGCCGAAGGCCAAAATCGAGCCCGGCCAGCCGCTGGCCTATGCCTACCGCCTGGGCTGGATCAAGGATGACGGCCGCCACTCCCCAGCCGGCCGGATCGTCGCAACCCGGATCGACAGCCACCACCCCTCAAGCGGCGACAGCGACCGGAAGCGCCGCTTCCTGATCGAGTTCGATGGCCCAGCGCTGCAGGAGCTGGCTGCCGATGCGGCTATCGAGGCCGAGATCCATGTCAGCGCCACCGCCACACTGCTGGAACGGCAGTTGATCAAGAACCCGGTCACTGGCGGCTGGCGGCTGGTCTTCCAGATCACGGACGAAAAGCCCGGAGCTCTCAAGCGCGTGCTCGAAGCCAACGACAAGCCTCCCATCGAGCTGCGCGCCTTCCTGCGCAAGGACGCGGAGGTGTTGACGGAGACCTGGAGCTACACACTGCAACCATAGGGACATGACCATGCCTGGAATGGACATCGTTATCGACCGGCCTACGGACACTGCCGGTCCCGCCTGGGCCCAGGCCCGGGCACGGCTCTCGCTCTACCTGGAAGCGCTGGAACTGCCGGAGGCCGATGCCGCCCGGTTGCTGGAACTGGCCCTGGCGCGGGCACGGGAGGAGCATCCTGCAGCACTGCTGCCAGCAGCGCTGAGCGCCCTGCAGGAGCTGCTGGCACAGCGTCTCGAAACGCCGCCGCCGACCATGCCGCGGCTGCGGCGAGGACCGATGGTGCCGGCGCCGCTGGACCGCAGCCTGCTGCGCTTCCTGCTCGAGGATCTTCCCGCCTGGCTGGCAACCAGCAGCCTGCACCTGCTCAGCGGCCTGCGCCGCTGGCCCCGGCTGCTCGGATGAGCGGCATGCGCAAGGCCTTCAAGCACCAGCCGTGGAACCAGGTGGCGGCGCTGCGCCGCAGCCTGTTCCTGGTGCTGATCCTGATTCCCACCTTCATCACCAGCGGCTACATGGCGGCAATTCTTCCGCACAAGGGCGGCACCTTGCTCGAGCTCGCCATCGTGGTGGTGTTCGCCGCGCTGTTCGCCTGGATCTCCATCGGCTTCTGGACCGCCATGCTGGGCTTCTACACGCTCATACGGCGGTTCGACCGCTTCGCCATCGCCCGCCCCCGGCCCGCCGACCGCAAGCCGCTCAAGCCGCGCGCCCGCACCGCCATCCTGATCCCGATCTGCAACGAAGACGTCGCGGAAGTCTTCGCCCGCATCCGCGTCACCTATGAATCGCTGAAGGCCACCGGCGAGCTGGAGCGGTTCGCCTTCTTCATCCTGAGCGACAGCGCCAATCCCGACTGCTGGATCGAGGAAGAAGCAGCCTGGGCCCGGCTGCGCGAGAAAACCGGCTACGCCGACATCCACTACCGGCGCCGGCGCAACAACATCAAGCGCAAGAGCGGCAATGTCGCCGACTTCTGCCGACGCTGGGGCCGGGACTTCCGCTACATGGTGGTGTTCGATGCGGACAGCATCATGACCGGGCCGACCCTGGTGCGCATGGTGCAGATCATGGAGCGCCGGCGCGACGTGGGGATCCTGCAGACGGCCCCGGCCTGCGTGAACCGCGAGACCCTGCTTGCCCGGGTCCAGCAGTTCGCCAATCGCCTGTACGGCCCGATGTTCGCCGCCGGCCTGCATTTCTGGCAGCTGGGCGATGCCCAGTTCTGGGGCCATAACGCCATCATCCGCATCCGGCCCTTCATGGAGCACTGCGCCCTGCCTAGGCTCCCGGGCCGGCCGCCGCTGGGCGGCGACATCCTCTCGCACGATTTCGTCGAGGCCGCGCTGATGCGGCGCGCCGGCTACGGCGTCTGGCTGGCCTTCGATCTCGGCGGCAGCTACGAGGAAGTACCGCCGACCCTGCTCGACGAGCTCAAGCGCGACCGCCGCTGGTGCCAGGGCAACATGCAGCATGTGCGGCTCCTGTTCACGCACGGGCTGTTCCCGGCGCATCGGGCGCTGTTCCTCAACGGCGCCATGGCCTATGTCTCGGCCCTGCTGTGGTTTCTGTTCCTCACCCTGAGCACTGCCGAGGCGCTGGTGGAAGCGCTGGCGACGCCGACCTATTTCGGTCCGGAGAAGGCGCTGTTCCCCGACTGGCCGGTCTGGCATCCGCAATGGGCGCTGACGCTGCTGGCCTCGACGGCGGTCATCCTGTTCCTGCCCAAGCTGTTCGCCATCGCCCTGGTGGCGATCCAGCAGCGCGCGCATGAGTTCGGCGGGCTGCGGCGCCTGGCGGCGAGCGTGCTGGCGGAAGTGGTGTTCTCCACCCTGCTCGCCCCTGTCCGCATGCTGTTCCACAGCAAGTTCGTCTTCGTCACGCTGCTGGGCGGCCAGATCGGCTGGGGCTCGCAGAACCGCTCGGATGCCGCCACCACCTGGGGCGACGCCTGGCGCTTCCACGGCGGCGGCAGCCTGCTCGCCGTCCTCTGGGGTGCCGTCGTCTATGTCGTCAATCCGAGCTTCTTCTGGTGGCTCAGTCCGATCCTGGCGGCGCTGGTCCTGGCCGTTCCGGTATCGGTCTTCTCCAGCCAGGTGCGGGCCGGCCGCGCCGCCCGCCGCCTCGGCCTGTTCCTGACGCCGGAGGAAATCGCACCGCCTCCGGAGCTGCGCGCCCTGCGCCAACAGCTGGCAGCCTCGCGTCGCAGCGGCGACCTGTTCTCGGCCTGCCCCGGCTTTGTCCGGGCCGTGGTCGATCCCCGCGTGCACCGCCTGCACCTGGCACAGCTGGGCGCCATTCGCCAGTTGAACCCGACACTGGCCCAGCGGCGGCGCGAGCTCGCCGAGCGGGCGCTGCTGGAAGGACCGCAGGGACTTGCCGACCGCGACAAGCGCGAACTGCTCGGCGACCCCGGCGCGCTGCATGCCCTGCACCTGGCTGTCTGGCAGTTGCCGGATGGCGAGCCGGCCCGCCGCTGGGGCCTGCCGGGGCTGGCCGACTCGGCGTAAGACGCGACCCCGGCGAGGCGGCATGGTCGGCCGATGGCCGCTCCACACCTCAAGGCTGCTTCGCCCATCGCTCGCCGTGACGCCGGAAAGCAGGGCCCGGGACAGGCGCCCTGGCACAAAAAAGGCGCTGATACCGGGTATCAGCGCCTGAGTTTCAGTCGAGCGGTTGGTTAGTGTTGGCCTTGAAGCGGCTAGCCGCCCCGCCCGACCGACGACGGGAACTTTAGCGGTTTCCCCTGCAGCAGCATCTGAACTGAGTCACGGTTCCATCACTTCGCTGCGGACTCAGGACACACCGTTCGCATCCTTGCCGAAGTCGTAGCGCCAATACATGCCGGCGTGCCAGGAATCGGTCTCTTCACCCGCTTCCGGTTCGCGCAGGCTGCGATCGATGTCGACTCCGAAGGCGTGCCGGCCGCGCTGGATCTCGTACCGCAGTCCCAGGCGCGACAGCTCCACATCGGCCTCGGGATCGGCCGCATCGATGCGGGACTGGCCGAGTTCCAGAATCAGCCGCTCCCGGTCGCGGGTCGCCTCGATCGCGAGGGTCGGCCCCACCGTCATCTCGGCATCCTCGGTCTCGATCTCGGTGGCGCTGACGCCAGGGGTAATGGTGAGATCGATACCGGCCAGGTCGATCCTGGCGGTATGGGCCACCGCCAGCTGGCGGGTGGTCCGCTCCACGCCGGACTGCCCGCGGTCGTCGACCGTGGCGATCGCGCCGTTCAGGCGAGTCTGATGCCTGGCGCCATGGGTAATGATAAGGCTGCCCTGCGCCGTCTGCGCCAGCACGCTGACGCTGTCGTCGGCACTCTCGCGCTGCTGCCTGCTCAGGTCGAGCCGGCCCCTGACCTTCTGCCGGTCGCCCGGTATCAACGGACCGCTCAGGCTCACGGCCGCGCTGTCGGTGGTAATCGGGTTGGCGCTGCCCAGCTCGGTGCGCGACCGCTGCAGGCGCCCGCGCAGCTCGACGTCCCGCTCGGAACGCCAGCCGCCTTCCAGCAGCAGGGCTTCGCTGCCGGCCAGGGCGGAACTGCCGCCGGGGCCCAAGCCGTCGCTGTAACGGTCGTAGCGGAGCCGGTAGTCCACCGGCCGGGACTGGCTCCTGCCATCGATCTGGACGTAGACGCCGTATCCGCTGTCGGGCCGCTCACCGGCCGACAGATGCCGGGTCGCGGCGGAATCGCCGTGGAGGTAGGCCAGCTCGCCGCGCACGTTCAGATCCTGCCCGGCGATGTCGAACTGGCGTTGGCCGGTCAGGCTCGCCGCCCACTGGCTCAGGCTCGGCAGCCCTTCCAGCCCGCTTTCACTGTGATGAACCAGGTTGAAGCTGTAGGTGCCGAGCCGCTGGTCCTGCATGCCGACGCTGAGGCCGTAGTAGAGGTTTTCCTCGGGGTCGAAGTCCCGCCACTGCTGGCCGTCGCTGCCGATGACCGTGCTCGCCCAGTAGCTGCGGCCGTCGCTGCCGCTGTTGGGCCGCACGGTCAGCCGGGCGGCCTTGAGGGTGCGGTTGAGGGTCAGTTCCGAGAACTGCACGTTCTGGTCGCCGAGGTCGACCCGGAATGGCAGCCCGGCCGTGGCGTTGTCATAGGACAGCCGCATCGCCTCCGGCACCAGGCCGGTATGGTCGCTGCGATAGGGCGAATCGGTGACTGTCCCGGCGAAATCGAACTTCAGGGTCTGCCCCGGCGCCAGGTCGCCGGACAGGCTCAGGTCGATGTCGTTGGTGATGAAGGTGCCTTCCTGACCGTACGGACTATGCCGCTCGTCGCCGCGTATCCGGTAGCTGTCGACCCGCACCGTGTTGCTGCCGGAGAAATTCCAGTCCGCCAGGCTCGGCACCGGAACGGCGACGGCAACACCTTGCAGCACGAGCAGCAGACGGGCGACACGGCGGTGCCTCACCGCGGCACCTCGCGGACGATGCGCAGCACGTACTCGGCCGTGCCCTCGCGGCGCTGGAAGCCCTGCTGCAGGTCTTCCCACTCCGCCTGGGCGCGCACCGTCACCGACACCAGGCTGCGCAGCACGCCATCGCCGCGCTCCTGCTCCAGCAGCTGGATGCCGCCGATGCTGAGCACGCGCAGCCGCGCCGTTGGCGGCACGTCGAAGCTCAGCGCCGCCAGCAGCCGGTCACGCTCAGCAAAATCCGCTGCCAGCCAATGGCCGAGCGTGGGCGTGTTCCACGCCCTGAGCACCTGCTCGACGGCCTGGCGCACCACCGCCTTGTCCACGGGGGCCTGTGCCTGGGCAGCACCGGCGCAAAGCAGCCCGGCCGCGACCAGCGCGGCGATCTTCCGGCGCATGATCAGCGGCCCAGGGAGGAGGAGCCGAGCGGGCTCTGCGGATTGAAGAAGTCGACGCCGCGCAGCGGCTCGACGCGCACCAGGGTGGCGCTGACGTTGCCGCAGGCGGGCAAGGCCAGGATGGCGTCCTCCAGCGCGGCGGTGACAGCGGCATGCTCGGCCGCCGTCGGTTCAGCGTGGTACTGCTTGTTGAGTGCGATCAGCTGCTCGCAGTCGCCGGCCGCGATGGCAGCGGCAACGGGTTCGGGCAGGGCGGCGGGCAGGGACTCGGCCTGGCCGAGTCCGGTTGTCAGCGCCGCCAGAGGCAACATGGCGAGCAGCCGGCTCAGTCGTGAAATCAACTTGATCACCGGCTTCGTCTCCTGACTCGACGCAGAACCGCGGTGGTTCTTCGCGCCGTCGCCAGGCAGTCTAGGAAGCCGGCAGAACGCTAAACGTGGGGTGGTTCACGGTTCGGGAAGTGCCCGCGTGATACAGGTCACAGCCTGGCCAGTACGCCTGTCGTAAAGGCTTTCCGGGCCGGCCAGGGCCGGCAAATCGCCCTGCGGTCGGTCGGTGCTGCAGTTCCTGCGGCGGGCAGTGCGGTCACCGGCGTATACTGTCGCAACGAACGGGCCCAACTCTTCAATCTTCGTGTCTGGAAGAGCCGATGCTGACCGCCTTCACCCTCAAGAACGGGATCCTGGAACAGGTCAACAGTGACGATCCGGCGCAGCTCGCGCAGGCGACCTGGATCGATCTCACCAATCCCGACGACAACGAGCGCCACCGGGTGCAGGCCATGTATCGGCAGGATCTGCCGGACGTCGACGAGATGGAGGAGATCGAGGCCAGCGCCCGCTCCTATGAGGACGAGAGCGGCCTGCACATCCACTCGCTGTTCCTGCAGGAGATCGAAGGCCGCACCGTCAACGCCACGGTCGCCTTTACCCTGAGCGGCAAGCGGCTGTTCACCCTGCACGAGCACAGCCTTGCCGTGTTCCGGCTGGTGCGGCTGCGGGCGCGGCGGGAGCCGGACCTGGTGACGGACGCGGTGTCGCTGCTGCTGGCGCTGTTCGAGACCAAGATCGAGAACCTGGCCGACCGCCTGGAGCGGGTCCATACCAGCCTGGAGACCGTCAGCGAGATGGTGCTGGCGGACAAGAACGTCGACCTGGAAGAGGCGATCGACGAGCTCACCCGCCAGGAAGACATCAACGGCAAGATCCGGCTGTGCCTGATGGACACCCAGCGCGCGCTGACCTTCCTGCTGCGCCGTGGCCGGCTGGACGCCGAGCAGCGCGAATGGGGCCGCGAGATCCTGCGCGACGTCGACTCGCTGCTGCCGCACAACACCTTTCTGTTCGAGAAGGTCAACTTCCTGATGGATGCGGCCATGGGCTTCATCAACATCCAGCAGAACCAGATCATCAAGATCTTCTCGATTGCCGCGGTGGTATTCCTGCCGCCGACCATGATCGCCAGCATCTACGGCATGAACTTCCGCTTCATGCCGGAACTGGACTGGCTGTTCGGCTACCCTATGGCGCTGGGGCTGATGGTCGCCTCCGGCGTTGCCCCCTACCTCTACTTCAAGCGCCGCGGCTGGCTGTAGCGCATGGGCCTCGTCAGCCTCGCGGGCATCGGCCTCGGCGCCGCCCTGGGCGCCTGGCTGCGCTGGCTGCTCGGCCTCTGGCTGAACCCGCTGCTGCCCACGCTGCCGCTCGGCACTCTGGCCGCCAACCTGCTCGGCGGTTACCTGATGGGCCTGGCCATGGCCTGGCTGCTCCCGCACCCGGCGGTGCCCGACGCGCTGCGGCTGGCGCTGATCACCGGCTTCCTCGGCGCCCTCACCACCTTCTCGGCCTTCTCCGCCGAAGCCGTCACCCTGCTCGGCCGCGGCGCCTGGCTGTGGTTCATCGCCCATGCCGGCGCGCACCTGATCGGCGCGCTGGCCATGACGACGCTGGGAGCGGCGACCGTGCAGTGCTTGCAGCGCGGCTGGTAGCGTCGGCCAGCGGCCGCCGGCTCGGCGCTTGCCGAGCGCAAGCCGACGCGCCGCGGTTGCCACCCCATCGTCAGGCACAATAATCATTAGCAACCGGGCCGGATATTCCGGCCATCGCGGCCGACAATTCCGCTGCACGGCCCGAGGTCTGCCACCGATACGAGGACGCCATGCACCACCAGAACTACCGCATCACGGTCGACGACGGCGCTTCACTGCAGGTCTACCAATGGCTGCCCGAAGGCCGGCCGCGGGCGGCGGTGCAGATCGTCCACGGCATTTCCGAACGGGCTGCACGCTACGACGAAGTCGCCAGGGCGCTGACTGCCGCCGGCTGTGCCGTGTACGCCCACGACCAGCGCGGCCACGGCCTGACCGCGGAGCCGGAGACGCTGGGCTATGTCGCCGCCTCCGGCGGCTGGCGGCGGCTGCTGGACGACATCCTGGCGGTCCACTGCCACATCGCCGAACGGCAGCCCGGGCAGCGCCATATTCTGATCGGCCACAGCATGGGCTCCATGCTCGCCCAGCAGTTCGCCATCGAACAGGGCAGGCTGCTGGACGGCCTGGTACTCAGCGGCACCGCCTTCCGCACCGATCCCCTGCCGGCCATCGGCAGCGTGCTGGCCGACCTGATCGCCCGCCTGCGCGGCCCGGCCTATCGCAGCACCCTGCTGGACTTCCTCTCGACCGGCTTGCTGCGGCTCGCCATCCGCAACCGCCGCACCCCCTGCGACTGGCTGAGCCGCGACCCGGCGATAGTGGATGCCTATATCGCCGATCCGCTGTGCGGCGGCGTGCCGTCGGTGTCATTGTGGGGGGAGGTCTACCGCGGCCTGCGCTTCATCGCCCGGCGCGAGCAGCAGGCCCGGATTCCGCGCAGCCTGCCCATCCTGCTGCTCGCCGGCGGCGCCGACCCACTCAGCGGCGGCGGCAAGGCCGTGCAGCGGCTGGCGGCGCGCTATCGGGCCCTGGGCATTGCCGACGTCCGCTGCGTGATCTATCCCGGCGCCCGGCACGAAGTGTTCAACGAGATCAACCGCCAGCAGGTCTACGACGACCTGCGCGACTGGCTGGAACTGCAGCTCGCATCAGCGCCGGCAGGCATGCCGCTGGAGGCCGGCGCCTAGCGCTGCCGCCCCCGCCATTGCCGCTTGTGTTCGGGCGCTATCTTATTGACACTGAACGCCCACTTGCATTGCCACCGGCAGCGCGGCAAGCTCGCGCCGCCATCGTTGACAGAGGAGACCGGCAGTGGCTCAACGCCCCCGCAAGCGCGCCTCGAACGGAGACAGGATCGCCGTGGTCGGCGGTCTGCGCACGCCGTTCGCCCGTCAGCTCACCGCCTACAAGGACACCAACGCCATCGAGCTCGGCATCATGGTGGTCAGCGAGCTGGTGGCCCGCCTGGACATCGACCCGGCGCTGATCGAGCGGCTGGTGTACGGCCAGGTCGGCATCCTGCCGGAAGCGCCCAATATCGCCCGTGAGGTGGTGATCGGCTCGGGCCTGCCGCTCACCACGGACGCCTACAGCATCTCGCGCGCCTGCGCCACCAGCTTCCAGACCACCGCCGATGTCGCCAATGCCATCCGGGTGGGAGACATCGAGATCGGCATTGCCGGCGGCGCCGACTCGGCCTCGGTGCTGCCGATCCAGGTCTCCAAGAAGCTGGCCCGGGCGCTGATCCATTCCACCAAGGCCAAGAGTCCCGTGGACAAGCTCAAGCTGTTCCGGGGCCTTACCTACAAGGATCTCTCGCCCAAGGCGCCGGCGGTGAAGGACTATTCCACCGACCTCTCCATGGGCGACATCGCCGAGCAGATGGCCAAGGACTGGGGCGTCACCCGCGAGGAACAGGACGCCTTCGCGCTGCGCTCGCACCAGCGGGCGCACCAGGCCTGGGAAGAGGGCAAGCTGCGCGACGAAGTGATGATCGCCTTCGCCGGCTCGGACCAGGCGCCGCTGGAGCGCGACAACAACATCCGCCCGGACTCGACGCTAGAGCAGCTCGCCAGGCTGCCGGCGGCCTTCGACAAGGCCCACGGCACCGTCACCGCCGCCAACTCGACGCCGCTCACCGACGGCGCCTCGGCGCTGCTGCTGATGAAGGAAAGCCGCGCCCGCGAGCTGGGCTTCGAGCCGCTGGGCTATATCCGCTCGCATGCCTTCCGCGCCATCGATCCGTTCAAGGACGGCCTGATGGGCCCGTCGCACGTCACCCCGGTCGCACTGGAGCGGGCCGGAGCGACGCTTGCCGACATGGCCCTGATCGACATCCACGAGGCGTTCGCCGCGCAGACGCTGGCCAACATCCGCCAGTGGGGCTCCAAGACCTTCGCGCAGGACGTGCTCGGCCGTGACGATCCGATCGGCGAGGTCGACGAGGACAAGCTCAACGTGCTGGGCGGCTCGCTGGCCTACGGCCACCCGTTCGCCGCCACCGGCGGCCGCATGATCGTGCAGACGCTCAACGAGCTGCGCCGCCGCGGCGGCGGGCTGGCGCTGGTGACGGCCTGCGCGGCCGGCGGCCTCGGCGCGGCCATGGTGCTGGAGGTGGCCTGATGGCGGAGAATGGGATTTCGATGACGGACAAGACCAACCAGGTGTTCCAGCTGCAGATCGGCGACGACGGCATCGCGGTTATCACCATCGACGTGCCCGGCGAGGCGCAGAACACGCTCAAGGCCGAGTACACCGAGCAGGCAAACGGCCTGCTCGACCAGCTGGAGCA
>JAJUFY010000212.1 GCA_029263635.1 Ectothiorhodospiraceae bacterium
CGGACGGCAGCCGCGAAGGCTACAACACCATGATCTATACCGAGGCCGAGATCGAGCGCATCGGCCGGCTGGCCTTCGACATCGCCCGCAAGCGCGACAAGCGGGTGTGCTCGGTGGACAAGGCCAATGTGCTGGAAGTCTCCGAGCTCTGGCGCGAGGTCATGGAGCGGGTGGCGAAGGACTACCCGGACGTCGAGCTCAGCCACATGTACGTCGACAATGCCGCGATGCAGCTGGTGCGCGCGCCCAAGCAGTTCGACGTGATGGTCACCGAAAACATGTTCGGCGATATCCTTTCCGACTGCGCGGCCATGCTGACCGGTTCCATCGGCATGCTGCCGTCGGCGTCGCTGGACGAGCGCGGCAAGGGCATGTACGAGCCGATACACGGCTCGGCGCCCGACATCGCCGGCAAAAACATGGCCAATCCGCTGGCCACCATCCTGTCGGTGGAAATGATGCTGCGCTATTCGCTCAATGAACCAACGCTCGCCGATCGCGTCCAAGCGGCTGTTGGCGCGGTGCTGGACCAGGGGTTGCGGACGGCCGATATCGCCGCCGAGGGCACCCGCCAGGTCGGTACCCGCGAGATGGGCGATGCCGTGGTGGCGGCGCTGCGAGCGTAAGGGACGGAAAGGGAGCGAGCCCGAGCCGGCAGGAGAAGACCTGGACGAGCAAGGCGGGTCCTTCCCCGGCGGCAGGCCGCGTTCCCGGATCAGGTAGAGCGCTCCTCCTGTCGTCAGGCTGGCGTCCGGCAAGGGCGCATGAGGACACCCTTCCCGGTCCCTTCGAATTCACGAACATCTGAGGACAAGCGATGAAGCGAGTAGGTCTGGTCGGTTGGCGCGGAATGGTCGGTTCCGTGCTGATGCAGCGTATGCAGGAAGAGCGCGACTTCGACCATATCGACCCGGTGTTCTTCTCCACCTCGCAGGCGGGGCAGTCCGCGCCGGACTTCGGCAAGGAGGCGCCGCCGCTGAAGGACGCCAATGCCATCGACGAGCTGAAGGCGATGGACATCATTGTTTCCTGCCAGGGCGGCGACTACACCAACGCAGTCTACCCGGCGCTGCGCAAGGCCGGTTGGCAGGGCTACTGGATCGATGCCGCCTCGGCGCTGCGGATGCGCGACGACAGCGTGATCGTGCTCGATCCGGTCAACTATGGGGTGATCAAGGACGCGCTGGCGCGCGGCGTGAAGGACTTCATCGGCGGCAACTGCACAGTGAGCCTGATGCTCATGGGGCTGGGCGGTCTGCTCAAGGCCGACCTGGTCGAGTGGATCAGCGCCATGACCTACCAGGCCGCTTCCGGCGCCGGCGCCCAGAACATGCGCGAGCTGCTGCGGCAGATGGGCGCCGCCCACGGCGCGGTCGAGAGCCTGCTGGCCGACCCTGCCTCCAGCATCATCGACATCGACCGCCGGGTCGCCGAGACCATGCGCTCCAGCGCTTTCCCGGTCGATCACTTCGGTGTGCCGCTGGCCGGCAGCCTGATTCCCTGGATCGACAAGCAGCTGGAGAACGGCCAGTCGCGCGAGGAGTGGAAGGGGCAGGCCGAAACCAACAAGATCCTCGGCCGCGCGGGCGGCAGCCTGATCCCGATCGACGGCATCTGCGTCAGGATCGGCGCCATGCGCAGCCACAGCCAGGCGCTGACCATCAAGCTCAAGCAGGATGTGCCGCTGGACGAGATCGAAGGCCTGATCGCCGATGCCAACGATTGGGTCAAGGTGATTCCCAACGAGCGCGAAGTCACCATGCGCGAGCTCACCCCGACCGCCGTGACCGGCACCCTCAGCATCCCGGTCGGGCGTTTGCGCAAGCTCAACATGGGGCCGCAGTACCTGGGGGCCTTCACCGTCGGCGACCAGCTGCTCTGGGGGGCGGCCGAGCCGCTGCGGCGCATGCTGAGGATCCTGCTGGAAGACTGAACGCGCATGCCGCGTGCACGAACCCCCGCCGCGGCGGGGGTTTTTGCTTGCAGGCGAGAGGGCAAGAGATGGCAGCAACATTCGATCTTGTGGTTGTCGGTGGCACCAGCCTGATCGGTGAAGCCATGCTCGAACTGCTTGCCGAGAGCGAGCTGCCATTCGGCCGGCTGTACGTCGCCGACAGCAGCGATAAGGCCGGGCGTAAGGTCGAGTTCCGCGAGCGTTATCTGACCGTGGAGGCGGCCGACGGCTTCGACTTCGGCAAAGTGCGGCTGGCATTGTTCGCCGGCAGCGAGCGGCTGGCGGACGAGCACGCGCCACGGGCGGCGGCGGCCGGCTGCGCGGTGGTCGATACCAGCGCCCGCTTCCGGGACAGCGCCGACACGCCGCTGGTGGTCGCCGAGGTGAATTCGGACCAGCTGCCGGCACGGTCGGCGGGGGCCATCGTTGCCAGCCCATCGCCGGCTGCGCTCGCCCTTGCGGTGGCGCTGCGGCCGCTGCAGGGCGCGGCGGCGATCGAATCGGTCGATGCCACGATCTGCTATCCGGCCTCGGCTGCCGGTCGCGCCGGTGTCGAAGAGCTCGCCAGGCAGGCGGCGCACCTGCTCAATGCCCGCTCGGTCACGCCGAAGGTGTTCCCCGGCCAGCTGGCGTTCAATCTGCTGCCGCAGGTGGGCAGGGCCCTGGAAAACGGCGCCAGCACCGAGGAGGCGCGGGTGACGGCGGAGCTGGGCAGGCTGCTGCGGCCGGCACCGGCAGTGAATGTCAGCGCCCTGCAGGTACCTGTTTTCTACGGCATCACGGCGCTGGTCCACGTCCGGCTGGCGGCCGAGCTGTCGGTGGAGCGGGCTAGGGCGCTGCTTTCGCAGGAACCGGGGATCACGGTGGCCGATCCTGCCGAAGGCATTGGATATCCGACGCCGGTCACGGACGCGGCGCACCACGATAAGGTATTTGTAGGCCGCCTCCGCGCCGATGGTATATCTTCGAAAGGTTTGAATTTCTGTATTGTCGTAGATAATGTTCGTAAGGGCGCGGCAATCAACAGTATTCGGCTGGCGGAGCTGCTGATGGCGGACCGCCGCTGACAACCGCCGCAGCCTGAACAATACAACCAAGAATCCGGTGCCGCTCGCGAGGCGCCGGCAACAGGAACCTCCATGGCACGCACCAAACTGGCTGTTGCTTTGGCCCTCGTCGGCGCCGCGTTGTCGCCCAATGCGAATGCGCTGGGGCTGGGAGCGGTTGACGTTCAGTCCTCGCTGAACCAGCCGCTGAGCGCACGTATTCCGCTGTATCCCGCCAATCCCGAAGAAATCGAAACCCTGACCGTCTCGCTGGCTTCGGTGGAAGCCTTCCAGCGCGCAGGGGTGGATCGGCCTTTCAGCCTGACGCAATTGCGCTTCCAGGTGGTGCGCGGCGACAACCCGCACGTGCGGGTGTTCACCGAACAGCCGGTGAAGGAACCGTTCCTGGATTTCCTGATCGAGGCCGACTGGGCCAAGGGTCGGCTGGTAAGAGAGTTTACGCTGCTGCTCGACCCGCCGGTCTATGGCGGTGCCGGGATGGTTTCTTCCGCCGCGGCCGCGCCGACCGGGCAGCCTGCCGCGGCGCTGCCGTGGAGCGTCCCGGGCGGAGCGGCGGCGACGGCGGCCGTGCCGTCGACGACTGTCGCCGCGCTTCCGGTCGAGAGCGAGCCGGTGAGCTATGGGCCGGTCCGCGCCGCCGAGACGCTGTGGCGGATCGCCAACCGGGTGCGGCCGGACGACTCGGTGTCGATCGACCAGACCATGGTGGCGCTGCTGCGCGCCAACCCCGATGCCTTCATCCGTGGCGATATGAACTTGGTGAAGCGCGGCGCGGTACTGCATGTTCCGGATCTCGCCAGCATCGCTGCCATCGACGGTGGCGAGGCCAGCCAGGAGGTGCGCGCGCATGTGCAGCGCTGGCGGCAGCAGCAGCTGGCTCGACGGGTCGACCGGGGGCACCTGCAGGTGCTGGCCCCCACCGGGCAGCGCGGCGAGGAGGCGAACGCTGCCGCTGCGGATCGGGCGCCGGAAATCCAGCTGGCCTCTGCGCAGCTGGATCAGGAGCTCAAGCTCTATCGGGAGTCCAACCTCAGCCTGGAGGCGGAAAACGCCGAGCTCAGGGCCCAGGTCGAAGCCCTCAAGCAGGAAGTCGCCCATTTCGAGCGCTTGATCCAGCTGCAGATGCAGCAGTCGATGGCTGCGCAACCGGAGTCGCCTGCTGCGGAAGCGCCGCAGGCGCCGGAGCAGGAGCCGCCGGCCGACGCCACCGAGCAGCCGACGGCAGGCTCTGCGGATCTGCCGCCGGCGCCGATCGTACCGGCGACGGAAGAGCCGGGCTTCCTGGACGATCCGCGCAACCTCGGCATGCTGGGCGGGGTGGCGCTGGCCCTGCTAGGCCTGCTGTATCTGTCGATCCGGCGCCGGCGTCCGGCTGCCGCCGACCCCGGCACGCCGGTCGAGGCAGTTGCCGCCGGCGCTGCGGCACCGGCCGAGGAGACGGAAGCCGAGCAGGAGCTGGATGCGGCACCACCGTCGGAGGCAGACGAAACCGCCGAGCTGCCGGCCGAGGAA
>JAJUFY010000070.1 GCA_029263635.1 Ectothiorhodospiraceae bacterium
GAGCGGGCCGACATGGTGATCGCCCAGCGCGCCAGGGCCGAGGATCCCCGGCTGCAGCGCATCCTCGAACACACCGGCATGCCGTTCTATACCGTCAAGAAGAACACCACGGCGCAGATCCGCCGGCTGTTGCAGGACGTCTTCAACAAACTGCCCGGCATGGACGATGCCGCGGTCAATGCCGCCGTGCTCGAGGCCGAGGAGGCCGCCCTGCGGGTGCGGGCCGAGGGCGTGCCCGCCGAGCTGTCGCCGCAGCCGCCGGCGGTCCGCAAGCTGCAGCACAAGGTGGTGGTGCGCCACCAGCTGTCTGCCCACAGCCAGGGCAGCGAGCCCGAGCGGCGGCTGGTGATCTACCCGGATTGAGGGCAGAGGACAGCGGCGCGCCGGAAGCCTCCTTGGCAGTCATTGCGAGCGTTGCCAGGTACCGCCGTGGATCCGGTGTTTCCTCTGTGACTTCTATGCCTTTGCGGCGGCGTTTTGCCTGCTACTATTGCCGCCCTTTGACGTGGGAGGGTGGATCATGGTGGACAGTGTGCGGATCGAGCGGGTCAGCGGCACTGCGATCGTGCCGCATCTGCCGGCGCTGGCACGGCTGCGTATCCGGGTATTCCGGGATTTTCCCTACCTCTATGAAGGCAGCGAGGAGTACGAGCGCAGCTACCTGCAGACCTATGTCGACTCGCCCGACAGCGTCATCGTGCTGGTGCACGACGGCGAGCGGCTGGTGGGGGCTTCCAGCGGGCTGCCGCTCGCCGACGAGGTCGAGGACCTGCGGCGGCCGTTCGAACAGCGCGGTGATGATCTCTCGCGGATTTTCTACTGCGGCGAATCCATCCTGCTGCCGGAGTATCGCGGCCGCGGGCTGGGGGTGCGGTTCTTCGAGGAGCGCGAGGCGCATGCCCGGCGCCTGGGCCGGTTCGATACCATCTGTTTCTGCGCCGTGCAGCGGCCGGATGACCACCCGCGCCGGCCGGCCGACTACGTGCCGCTCGATGCCTTCTGGCAGCGGCGCGGCTACCGCAGGCAGCCGGAGCTCGTCACCACCTTCGTCTGGCAGGACCTGGACGAGACCGAGGAATCGCCCAAGCCGATGATGTTCTGGACCAAGCCGCTGGGGGAGCGGGCATGAGCGATATCCGCATCGCGGCTGCGCAGTATCCGATCGATTATTTCGAGCGCTTCGACGACTTCCGGACCAAGCTCGACCGCTGGGTGATCGAGGCGGTTACCGCCGGCGCCGAGCTGCTGGTGTTTCCGGAGTACGGCGCCATGGAGCTCGCCTCGCTGTTCCCGGCCGAGGTGCAGCGCTCGCTGCCGGACCAGCTCGCCGCCATGCAGGGTCTGCTGGACGATTTCCTCGCCGCCCACCGCGCGCTGGCGCGCAAGCACGGGGTGCACATCCTGGCGAGCAGCATTCCGGTGCGAGCGGGCGACCGCTATTACAACCGCGCGCATCTGTTTTCGCCGGCCGGGGAGGTGGTGTACCAGGACAAGTGCATCATGACCCGCTTCGAGAACGAGCAGTGGGGGATCAGCGGCAGCGACGAGCTGAAGGTGTTCGACACGGCGCTGGGCAAGATCGGGATCACCATCTGCTACGACGTCGAGTTCCCGCTGCTGGCCCAGGCGATGGCGCAGGCCGGCGCGGAGCTGATCCTCGCTCCCAGCTGCACCGACACCGAAGCCGGCTATTACCGGGTGCGCATCGGCGCCCAGGCGCGGGCGCTGGAGAACCAGTGCCACGTGGTGCAGGCGGTCACCGTGGGCGAGGCCGCCTGGTCCGAGGCGGTTGATGTGAACGTCGGTGCCGCCGCCCTGTACAGCCCGGTGGACGTCGGATTCACGGCCAACGGCATCGTCGACATCGGCGAGCGCGATCAGCCCGGCTGGGTGTACTCCACGGCCAGGCTGCGCCGGGCCCGGACCGTGCGCCGCGCCGGGCAGGTGTTCAACGTGCGGGACTGGCCGCAGCAGCTCGAACCGGCCCGGCGGGTGCGGATCGTCGAACTCTAAGCCGGTGCAGGCCAGCGGCAGTCTCGGGAGTATCGCCGTCCTTATGCGCTACAGTTGATACGGCGAAGGTCGCGCGCGGCGCATTGTTCGCGCCCGGGTCCGCCCCTACAGTGACGGCTGGCGCCGCTGCCGATTCCAGCGAGATAAGAGGACATTGCCATGGGCCGCTTGGTGGAAGGTGTCTGGCAGGACGTCTGGTACGACACGGCAAGTACCGGCGGCCGCTTCGTCCGCGAGAGCTCGGCCTTCCATCACCTGATCACGGACGATCCGGCCGCGGAATTCCCGGCCGAGCCGGGGCGTTACCACCTGTACGTGTCGCTGGCCTGTCCCTGGGCCCACCGCACGCTGATCGTGCGCAAGCTCAAGCGGCTGGAAGAGGCGATCGGGGTGGTGGTGGTCCATCCGTACATGGGCGATCAGGGCTGGAGCTTCGACACCTATCCGGGCGCGACCGGCGACCCGCTTAACGGCGCCGCCCACCTGCACGAGCTTTATACCCGCGCCAACCCGTATTACACCGGCCGGGTAACGGTGCCGCTGCTGTGGGACAGCCGCCGGCAGACCATCGTCAATAACGAGTCGGCCGAGCTCGTCCGCATCCTCAATCATGCCTTCGACCGCTGGGGCAATGCGACGCTGGACCTTTACCCGGAACCGCTGCGGGAAGAGATCGACCGCATCAACGACTTCGTCTACGAGCGCGTCAACAACGGCGTCTACCGAGCCGGCTTTGCCACCACCCAGGAGGCCTACGAGGAGGCGGTGGAAGCGCTGTTCGCGGCACTGGATGAGCTGGAGGCGAAGCTTGCCCGGCAGCGTTACCTGGCCGGCCAGCGGCTGACCGAAGCCGATATCCGGCTGTTCACCACCCTGGTGCGGTTCGATCCTGTCTATGTAGGCCACTTCAAATGCAACATCCGCCGGCTGGTGGACTATCCCAACCTCTGGGCCTATGCCCGTGAGCTGTACCAGCTGCCGGGAGTGGCCGACACGGTCGACTTCGACCACATCAAGCGCCACTACTACACCAGCCACCCCACCATCAATCCGACCCGGGTGATCCCGGCAGGGCCGAAGATGGACTGGCATGCGCCGCACGGGCGGGACCGGCTGCCGGGGGCGACGCCGGGGCTGGTGGCTCTGTAGACGGCGGCGGGCCGTCGTTTCACGCCTCCCTGAGCGTCGGGCAGGACGGCGGTTTGCAGCCACCGAACGCCTTGGGCAATACGGTGTCCGTCAGTTGTGCTCAGACGTGAATCAAGCCGGTCAGATAAGTCTTGGCCAGACCGGCCAGGATCACCTCCCCCGATTCCACCGTGCAAAACAGCTCGCCGCCGCGGCGCGAGAGCTGGCGGGCATGCAGTTCCGGGCGGCCCAGGCGCTCGGCCCAGTAGGGAGCCAGCGCCCGGTGGCTGGCGCCGGTGACCGCGTCTTCCGGGATGCCGAGGGCCGGTGCGAAAAAACGGGAGACGAAGTCGGCGCCGCCGCCGGGCGCGGTCACCGACAGCCCCGGCAGCGGCAGTGCCGCGATGGCGGTGAAATCGGGCTGCAGGGTGCGGATCTCCTCCGGGTCGTCGAACACCGCCACCAGGAACTCGCCCTTGAGGACGGTGCGGCCGCGGCGGCCGAGCGCTTGCCAGACGGCGTCGGCGGTCGTGTCGGCGACCTCTGCCACCATGACGATGGGCAGCTGGACGGCGATCCGGCCGTCGAGGCGGCAGGCGGTCAGCTGGCCGCTGCGGGTGCGGAAATGCAGCTGCTCCTCCTCGCGGTCCAGGTGCTTCCAGAGCACATAGGCGGTGGCCAGCGTCGCATGCCCGGACAGCGGAACCTCGGTGATCGGGGTGAACCAGCGCAGTCCCCAGTCCAGGCCTTCCTTGCGGAAGAAGGCGGTCTCGGTGAGGCCGTTCTGATCGGCAATGAGCTGGAGGATGTCGGTGGGCGGCCAGTCATGGACCGGAACGACCGCGGCGGGATTGCCGCGGCAGCCGGGGCCGATGAAGGTGTCGATCTGATACAGCGGCAGCTGCATGGTCCCTCGTCCCTGAGGTGATCCGGCGGCGGGGCAGCTGCGCCCCGCCGCCGGCAGCTCAACCGGCCTGCGGGGTCAGTACAACCTTGCCGGTGACCCGCCGTTCCAGCAGGTCATTAAGGGCGTCGGCGGCCTGTTCCAACGGATAGGTGCGGCAGACGTGCGGCTTGATCTTGCCCTCGGCGTACAGCTGGAACAGATGCTGGAAGTTCTGGAAATTGGTTTTCGGGTCGCGGTTGACGAAGGCCCCCCAGAACACGCCGACGATGGACGAGCCCTTCAGCAGCGGCAGGTTGGCCGGCGCCTGCGGAATGCGGCCGCTGGCAAAGCCGATCACCAGCAGCCGGCCGTCCCAGTTGATGGCGCGCAGGCAGGCGTCGAAGGCGTCGCCGCCGACCGGGTCGTAGATCACGTCGGCACCGTTGCCGCCGGTGAGTTCCTTGACCCGCTCCTTGAGGTCTTCCTTGCTGTAGTCGATCAGCTCGTCGGCGCCGTGTTCCTTGGCGACCGCCAGCTTCTCGGGGCTGCTGGCGGCGGCGATCACCCGCGCGCCCAGCGCCTTGCCGATCTCGACGGCCGCCAGGCCGACACCGCCGGAAGCGCCCAGCACCAGCAGGTTCTCGCCCGCCTTGAGCCGGCCGCGCTGCACCAGTGCGTGGTAGGAGGTGCCGTATACCATGGAGAAGCCGGCTGCAGTCACGTAGTCCATGCCGGGCGGAATGGGGATGGCGCGGTTCACGTTGGTGACCGCTTCCTCGGCGAAGCCGCCGAACCCGGTCAGCGCCATCACCCGGTCGCCGACCTTGAGGCCGGTGACCTTGTCGCCGACCTCGATGACCTCGCCGGCCACCTCGCCGCCCGGCGCGAACGGCATCGGCGGCTTGAGCTGATACTTGCCCTGGATGATCAGGGTATCGGGAAAGTTCACGCCGCAGGCGTGTACCCGGATGCGGATGTCGTTGCCATCCAGCTCCGGCCGGGGCAGCTCGCCCAGCACCAGGCTCTCGGGCGGGCCGTATTCCTTGCAGATCATTGCGCGCATGTGTTCTCTCCTCTGGTTGATCGTTTCAAGCTCGTCGCCGAGCCGGCCCCGCCGGGCGCTCAGTCGTCTGCGACCTTCAGCACCAGCTTGCCGAAGTTCTCGCCGCGGAACAGCATCAGCAGCCGCTCCGGGAAGGTCTCCAGCCCCTCGACGATGTGTTCGCGATGCTTGAGCCTGCCTTCGCGCATCCAGCCGGCCATCTCGCGGGCCGCCTCGGCGTAGCGGTCGGCGTAGTCGAACACCACCATGCCCTGCATGCGGGCGCGATTGACCAGCAGCGACAGGTAGTTGCTCGGCCCCTTCACCGGGGTGGTGTTGTTGTACTGGGAGATGGCGCCGCAGATGACGATGCGGGCGTGCATCCGCAGCCGGGTCAGCACGGTATCCAGAATGTCGCCGCCGACGTTGTCGAAGAACACGTCGACGCCCTCGGGGCAGGCCGCCCGCAGCGCGGCCTTGAGGTCGCCCCGTTTGTAGTCGACGGCGGCGTCGAAGCCGAGCTCCCCGGTGAGGAAGTCGCATTTCTCCTTGCCGCCGGCGATGCCGACCACCCGGCAGCCCTTGAGCTTGGCGATCTGGCCGACCACGGTGCCGACCGCGCCGGCGGCGCCGGAAACCACGACCGTCTCGCCAGCTTTCGGCTGGCCGACCTCGAGCAGGCCGAAATAGGCGGTCATGCCGGTCATTCCCAGCACGTGGAGGAAGGTGGGCAGCGGCGCCACCGACGGATCGACCTTGGTCAGCTCGCTACCGTCGAGGACCGCGTATTCCTGCACCCCGGTGGTGCCGGTGACATGGTCGCCGACGGCAAAATCCGGATGCCGCGAGGCGACCACCCGGCCGGCACCCAGGGCTCGCATCACCTCGCCGATCTGCACCGGCGGCACGTAGGACTTGCCCTCGTTCATCCAGCCGCGCATCGCCGGGTCGAGCGACAGGTACAGCACCTTGATCAGCACCTGGCCTTCGCCCGGCTCCGGCACGGTCGCGGTACTGATCTCGAAATCGCTGCCTTGCGGCTCACCGACCGGGCGGCGGGCCAGCTTGATCTGGGTATTGGTGGTCATGCGCTCTCCCTCCTGGGCGTCGAAAGGGCCAAGGTCCGTCAGCTCAGCATGCCGCCATCGACGATGATGCAGGCGCCGTTGGTGTAGCTGGAGGCGTCGGACACCAGGTACAGCACGGTGCCGGCCATCTCCTCGGGCTTGGCCGAGCGGCCGAGCGGAATGCCGGCCACCGCGCGCTCGTAGATCTCCTTGTTGTCGATCAGCGCCGAAGCGAACTTGGTCTCGGTCAGCCCCGGCAGCAGCGCGTTGACCCGGATGCCGAGGGGGCCGCATTCCTTGGCGAAGGCCTTGGTCATGTTGATGACGGCGGCCTTGGTGATGGAGTAGATGCCCTGCATGAGGCCCGGCCGGATGCCGTTGACCGACGCGGTGTTGACGATCACGCCGCCGCCCTGGGCGCGCATCATCTGCCCGAACTTGGCCGACATGAAGAAATAGCCGCGGATATTGACGTCGACGGTCTTCTGGAAGGCGCCGAGGTCGGTGTCCAGGATGTGGCCGAAGTAGGGGTTGGCGGCGGCGTTGTTGACCAGGATGTCGAGCCGGCCGTGTTCGTTCTTCACGTGCTCGACGAGGGCGTCGATCTGGTCCATCTCGCCGACGTGGCAGGCGAACGCGGAGGCCTTGCCGCCGGCGGCCTGGATTTCCTCGGCCACCCGGGCGCAGCCGTCGGCCTTGCGGCTGGAGCAGATGACGTGGGCGCCGTGGGCGGCCAGCAGCTTGGCGATGGCCTCGCCGATGCCGCGGCTGGCGCCGGAGACCACGGCGATCTTGCCGGTCAGGTCGAACAGATTGGATTGCATGATTCTCTCCTCCTTTGTGGAAACTAGTCGTTGGCCGCGCAGCCAGCCGTGACGGCCGGTTGCAGCACGGCAGGCTCGATGAAGGCGATCACGGCGTCGGCATAGGCCTCGACGTCGATGTTGCGGCGGCGGTACTTCCACCGCTTCAGGTACCAGTCCTGCAGCAGCGGCTTGATCAGGGCCGCGGTGAATTCCGGATCCCGGGGCTGGAACACGCCCTGTTCGACGCCGGCGCGCAGGCAGTCGGCGAAGTAGCGTTCCGACATCAGTTCGCCCTCCATCGCCCGCTCCCGCGCCTGCTGATCGAAGTGGCGGGTCTCCATGTAGGAGAAATAGAACCAGGGCTGCATGGCTTCGGTGAGGAACAGATGGGCGCGCAGCAACCAGCGCAGCTGGCCGCGTGGATCGACGGGCTCGGGCGGTTCCATGGTCATCACCCGCGCGACCGCCATCCGGCCCATGCCGAGGATCATCTCCAGCAGCTTGTCCTTGCTCTCGATGTACGCGTACAGGGCGCCCATGCTGATGCCGGTGGCCTCGCTCAGGTCGCGCACGCTCATGGCCTGGAAGCCGAGCCGGTTGCTGATTTCCAGGGTCCGGTCGAAGATCGCCGTCAGTCGCGCGACGGCGACGTCCTCCTTCTTCACGCGGATGAGCGCCTTGTTCTGCCGGTAGATCTCCCGGCAGATGTCGAGGCGCAGCGTGTCGATCTGCTGTTTGAAGTCGCCGTAGCTGATCATGGTTGTGCGGAATCCGGCAGGGATGGCGCGAGCTGCCATGCATGGGGAACCGAAAGCGAGCGCTCGCTCGGCGAACAGGTATAGCCCGGCGACCAGCCGCAGTGCAAGGAAAAGAAGGAAGAAGCGGAAGGCAGGAGTCCGGCGCCAGCGGTAACTCGCCACTGGCGCAAGGGGCATGCCGCTAATACCGGTTGCGGCGGTACATCCCAAGGCCGAGGAGGCCGATCAGGCTGATGAGAACGCCGAACAGCGCCAGCGGATGCCGGCGGACATAGTCGCTGGACCGCGCCAGCAGATCGCCGAAGCGCATTGGGCCGCGCGCGCGGGCCGGCGGATTGAAGCGCACCAGGTGCCTGGAGCGTGTCTGCAACTGCCGCGCCGTTTCGCTGGCCATCTGGCGTGCCCGCTCCGCGGGGCTGGTCTTGCGTTTCAGCAGCGCCATATCGATCTCCCTATTAGAACCTGTGGGTGTTCTAACGGTTGGGGCGAAATCCGGCATCGCCAATCGGGATGGACCGACAATCCTGCGCAAGCGCTTGTCGCCTGTAGGCGGGTAGCGGTTATCCACATCTTCTGTGGATAAGTCTGTGAACAGCGGGTGGACATGGCAGCCAAGATCGCGTCCCTGCTGGCCTTCCGCTGGATTGGTCATTATTTGGCCGCGCTTGAAGATTCTTTTTTAATCAAACGCTTGCATGCCGGCCAGGGCGATTGCGCGGAACGCGACAGGCGGCAGCCGGCCAGGACCGCCGCCTGTGCAAAAAACGGCATGGCAGGCGCTTGTCAACCCCCGCCGTGCTGCTTGCCGATCTCCCGGTTGGCATCCTGCAGCACGCTGGCATCCAGCCACTGCCGTACCCAGACACCGTGACGCTGCTCCGCCCGTTCGGCCTCCTGGAAGTCCCGTGCCATCTGCTCGTGGCCGAGTTCCCTGGCGAGCTGGATCAGCCCCTGCCAGCCTTCGATGTCGGCTCTCTCGGCAACCAGCAGAGCCTGCAGGGCCTGGGCAAGCGTTGTCCGCGGGTCGGTAATGGCCTTGAGCACCCCGCTGCTGATGACGGCGACGACGTCGGCCGATGGCGTCATCGCGGTCGGATCGGCACCGAGCTTCTGCAGGTACTGCCTGACCATCTCGAAGTGGGCCAGTTCCTCGTCGCGGTTCTGCATCAGCTGCGCGCGGGTCGGGCCGTCGTCCCAGCTGCCCAGGGCATCGAACTTGGTCAGCACGCTCTCGTAAAGGCGGACCCCGGTCCGTTCGAAGGCGAGCCGTTCGCCGAGCTTGTCGACCAGTACCGTGGGCTTGTGGCCCTTGAGGGTTTCCAGCGCGGTTTTGGCCATGCCCTTGACCGAGCCGGGCGGCGGCACGGTGCCGATCGGCTGCGAGGCGGCGAAAAAATCCCGGCGCATGTTCGCCAGCGGGCTTTCGTCCCCCGGCGGCGGTGCATGCTCCTTGCTGATCTCCAGGAGCTGCTTGGCATGCATGGGCGACATGTCCATGCCGGTGCGGTTGGTTCCGGTGGAAATGAACTACTCCCGCCAAGCCTTTCAGGCTATGGCGTGAGTTTCGCGCTTCGACGGACGTGCCGGTTCACCCGGAGGGTTTGCCGGTCTTACAGTCCTCCACGCATCGGCCGGTTCCCGACCGGATAGCTGTTGCTCGAC
>JAJUFY010000377.1 GCA_029263635.1 Ectothiorhodospiraceae bacterium
TCGCGGCGTTCCTAGCGGGGTGCGTCTGGCGCGGCCTTGACGCGCCTTGCCATCTGTTCAGCTCGACGAGCAGGTCCCGGCCGGCGAATTCAGCCGGGCCTGTTCCGGCATCCAGGCAGGAGCCGTGTCGGCCACCCATTCCGGATATTTGACCGCGTACATCCGCGCGTCCGCCTGGCGCAGAAGCTGCGCCGGCTCGTCACCGTCGTCCGGGAAGACTGCCAGGCCGATGCTGGCAGTCAGCAGAAACCGGAATTTCCCGACTTCGAACGGCTCGGCAAAGCTGTGCTGCAGCTGAGCCATGACCCGCTCGGCGTCGTCCTTGCCGCGCACGCCTTCCAGCACCACCACGAACTCATCGCCGGACAGCCGGGCAATCGTATCCTGCGCCCGCACCACCGCCGACAGGCGATCGGCGACCAGCCGCAACAGCCGGTCGCCGGTGTCATGGCCGGCGTTGTCGTTGACGGCCTTGAAGCCATCCAGGTCGATGAAGCAGAGCGCGACGCCGGTTCCATCCTGGCGGGCTCGCGCCAGCGCCCGTTGCAGGCGGTCCTTGAACAGGTTGCGATTGGGCAGGCCGGTGAGGCTGTCGTAGTTAGCCAGCTGGTAGAGCTTGAATTCGGCCGAACGACGCAGGAACTCACGGCGAATGCGGCCGCGGCCGTAGCGCACCGCGAGCAGCAACCCTCCCGCTGCGGCAGCCAGAAAGCCGGCGGCGACATAGGGCTGCAGCGCGTCCCAGCCAAGCTGGCGGGAGCTGACCAGGGTAAAGCGCCGCCCCCCAACCATCAGGTCTTCGACGCTATGCAGCACCGGGAACCACCGATTCCGCGCCGGCAGCTCGGCAGTGGCGGCGGCTTCCGCGAGCATGACCGACAATCCTGTCGGCTGCCCGGCAGCCGCCAGCACCGTCCCGACGGTCACGGGCAGTAGCAGCGCCGGCCGTTCGTCCGTGTCCGCCTCGTCGACCTGCAGCGAGCGGACCAGCAACAGCATTGACTCGCCGGCAGCGGTGGAGAGCATTGGCGTCGCGACCGGCCCCTGCTGCCGCCCCGCCAGCTGCAACGTCTCGTGCAGCGACGGGAGCGCCTCCACCGGCAGCGACGGCCTGCCGAGGACCGGCACCATTTGTGGCGCTTCGGTGGCAGACGCCGCTGGATCCTGCGGCGGCGACCGCATCAGCAGCGCGGCCTGGAGCAGCTGCGGGAAGTCGGCCTGCAGGCGGCGGGCATAGCGTTCAAGAGCTGCAAGATTACCGCCATTGTGCTCGGCGAAGGCTGCCAGCGCGGCAATGGCGTGTTCGTTCGCCCGCAGGATCGCCTCTGCATGCCGGTAGGCGGCTCCAGCCTCCTCGGCAAAGGCTTCCTTGGCCAGTCGCAGCTGGTACGACAACAGCAGCAGGCCGGCCAGCAGGACCAGGATCAGCCACCCGAGCAGGCTGCCGCCTATCCAGAACGCTACCAGCTTCCGGGCATCCAGCCCCTCGCCATGCTGTGCTTCCATGCACCATTGCCCTTGTTATGGTTGTTCAAGTTCAGGAGCGAAGACGCCCTGCCACGGAAGCGGCCGGCCTGCCGGCACTGCGCTGCGGCGAAAAGCTTCAGAGACGTGGCTTGCGGCACCGGCCGGTACGCTCGGGGCCTGCCCCGGCCGAGGCCAGTTGTATCCTAGCCCAAAGCCCGACGCTGTCCAGCCGGCCCGGCCGTGCCCGGCCTAGTGCCCTTCCGAGGTTGTCCCGATCTTGCTATTGTGGCCGCCCCACGGCCCGCAGCGCCGATGTCAATTCGTACCGTGCAGACCATGTCGACTGAACGCAACACCTCCCGCGGTCGTACCGCCATCCTGCTGATCCACTGCCCCGACCGGCGCGGCCTCGTGTCGGCGATTACCGAATTCATCTTTGCCAACGACGGCAACATCGTTTATCTCGACCAGCACGTCGACGCTCAGAAGCATGTGTTCTTCATGCGCGTCGAATGGGAGCTGGAGGGCTTCGCCATCGCTCCCGAGCAGATCGGCGCGCGCTTCAAGGAGGAGCTGGCCGAGCGCTTCCAGATGCACTGGGCGCTGCACTTCTCCGACGAAGTGCCGCGCATGGCGCTGTTCGTCTCCAAGCTACCGCACTGCCTGTTCGACATCCTGGCCCGTTGCCAGTCCGGCGAGTGGCAGATCGAGGTACCGCTGATCATCAGCAACCA
>JAJUFY010000051.1 GCA_029263635.1 Ectothiorhodospiraceae bacterium
AAGCGGCCGAGGTAATGGCCTGGCGGTAGACGTGGTCGGCGACGTCGCCGGCAGCGAACACGCCGGGGATGGAAGTGGCGGTGGCATTGCCGCTGGTGCCGGACTGGACGATGATGTAGCCGCCGTCCATCTCGAGCTGGCCTTCGAACAGGCCGGTGTTGGGAGTGTGGCCGATGGCGATGAACACCCCGGCCACCGCCAGCTCCCGAGCTTCCCCGCTGTGCACGTCCTTGAGCCTGAGCCCGGTGACGCCCTGCTCGTCGCCCAGGACTTCGTCCACCACGTGGTTCCAGATGATGTCGATGTTGCCGTCGCGGGCCCGCTCGAGCAGCCGGTTCTGCAGGATCTTTTCTCCGCGCAGGCTGTCGCGGCGATGGATGAGGGTCACCCGCCGGGCGATGTTGGAGAGATACAGCGCTTCCTCGATGGCGGTATTGCCGCCGCCTACCACGGCCACATCCTGGTTGCGGTAGAAGAAGCCGTCGCAGGTGGCGCAGGCGGAAACCCCCCTGCCCTTGTAGGCTTCCTCGGAGCTGAGGCCCAGGTAGCGGGCCGAGGCGCCGGTCGCGATGATCAGCGCATCGCAGGTGTAGATGCCGCTGTCGCCTTCGAGGCGGAACGGCCGCTGGTCGAGCCGGGCGGTGTGGATGTGGTCGAACACCACGTCGGTGTCGAAGCGCTGGGCATGCTTGAGCATGCGCTCCATCAGCTCCGGCCCCTGCACGCCATCCGGGTCGCCGGGCCAGTTGTCGACGTCGGTGGTGGTCATCAGCTGTCCGCCCTGCTCGATGCCGGTCACCAGCCGCGGAGAAAGATTGGCGCGTGCTGCATATACCGCGGCCGTATAGCCGGCCGGTCCGGATCCGAGAATCAGAAGACGGCTGTGCAGGGTAGGCTTATCCATGATGACTCCCGAAAGCGGCCCAGCTTGCCGGCCGCTGTTGTACTCGACGTATAGGGAAGCGCCGGCATGGCATCGCGGAGCGGGCACGGCCGGCGCTCCCTAGTGTAGGGGTCAAGCCGCCGGCAGCAAAATTGATTCGCCATATCTGGCCGATAGGTAGCGCCTGTGATAACCGCCAGGCAATCGCTCAGGAGGCCGGGGCCGCCTCCGGCGATACGGCGTCGGCCGGCGGCTCCGGCCGCAGCCAGCTGCGGAAGCGCGGCAGCAACAGCAGGCCGGGCAGCGCCAGCAGCGTGCACAGCAGGAAGAACCAGGTCCAGCCGAGCCCGAGCGCGATGAAGCCGGTCGGTGCCGCCAGGATGGTGCGCGGCACGCCCATCAGGCTAGAGAGCAGCGCATACTGGGTGGCGGTGAACTTCTTGTTGGTAAGGCTGGCCATGAAGGCGATATAGGCGGTCGTGCCCATGCCGGCGGTCAGGTTCTCGAAGGCGACCACCGCCGCCAGCGCGCGCAGGTCGTCGCCGATGCCGGCCAGCAGCGCGAAGCCGGCGGTCGAGAGCGCCTGCAGCACGCCGAAGCCGAGCAGCGCGCGGTAGATGCCCAGCCGCAGCATCAGCAGGCCGCCGAGCAAGCTGCCGATCACCGTGGCCCAGAAGCCGAACAGTTTCACCACCGCGCCGATCTCGCCGGTGGAGAAGCCCAGATCCAGGTAGAACGGCGTCGTCATGTGGCTCGCCATGGTGTCGCCGATCTTGTAGAGCAGGATGAACAGCAGGATCAGCACCGCGTCCTGACGGGCGAAGTACTCGACGAAGGGCCGGATGACCGCATCCCGCAGCGTCTGTGGGGTGCCTTCGGCCACCTCGGGCTCGCGGGCCAGCAGCGTGGTCAGGATGCCGAGCGTCATCGCCGCCGCCATCAGCGCATAGACCCAGCGGAACGGAATGAACTCGGCCAGGATCAACCCGCCGCCGGAAGCCGCCAGCATGCCGACCCGGTAGCCGTTGACGTACAGCGAGGCGCCCAGCCCCTGCTCGTCGTCGCTCAGCGACTCGCGCCGATAGGCATCGATGACGATGTCCTGCGAGGCCGAGAAAAAGCTCACCAGCAGTGCGGTCAGCGCCAGCAGCCAGGGCTGGCGGGCCGGGTCGAGCACGCTGAGGGCGAGGATGCTGCCGGCCAGGGCCAGCTGAAACAGCAGCAGCCAGCCCCGCCGGCGGCCCAGCCGCAGCGGCGTGTAGCGGTCCAGCAGCGGCGCCCACAGGAATTTGAGCGTGTACGGCACGCCGACCAGCGCAAATAGCCCGATGGTGCCGAGATCGACGCCGGACTGCTTCATCCAGGCCTGCAGCACCGAGCCGGTCAGCAGCAGCGGCAGGCCGGAAGCGATGCCCATCAGCAGGGCGATCAGCATCCGGCCGCTGCAGGCGGTGGCGAGAAGGGCAATCAGAGATCGGCGGTTGGCGGTCATGCAGAGCGTGTTCTTATGCTGGCGGAGGTCGCGCCGCCATGGTGGCGCCGTTGGCTGGCGGCGGCAAGTGCCGGGCGGCCGGTTGGTATACTGCTTGGCATTCCAGGACTGACGGTCAGGGCTTGAGATCCGATGCGGGTATTGTGCGCCTTCGACGAGCTAGACGAGAACGCCGGCAAAGGCTTCGAGCTGCCGCTGCACGGTTCGCTGCAGCGGATCTTCGTAGTTCGCCGTGGCGGTCAGGTGTACGGTTACCACAACGTATGTCCGCACCGGGGCACGACCCTCGACTGGCTGCCGGACCAGTTCATGGATCCGGAGTGCCGGTATCTGCAGTGCGCCACCCATGGCGCCCTGTTCCGGGTCGAGGACGGCCACTGCGTGGCCGGGCCCTGTGCAGGCAAGCGGCTGGCTCCCGTGACCGTCACCGTACACGACGGTCAGGTGCTGCTGCTGGACGAGTGACGCCGCCTGCCTGCCGGTGCTCTGTCGCTGGCCGACCTGTCGCCATTTGGCTACAGTCGTCGGCGCATTTGCTGCAAAATTAGCGGCATCGGGGTCATGTTTTCGGAGCAACCAGCATGGCAGGAGACATGGAGCAGGCCTGGATCGACTACCGGCACGGCCAGCTCTGCGAATGGGGCGAGGGCCGCCCGGCGGACCTGCAGCGCGCCGCCCGGCTCTATCGCCGGGCGGCGATGCGCGGCTTGGCCGAGGCTCAGCAGGCATTGGGCTTTCTGTATGCGACCGGACAGGGCGTGACGCGCAACGAAGCGATCGCGGCCGGCTGGTTCCGTCTCGCCGCCGAACAGGGGCACAGCATCGCCCAGCACAACCTGGGGGTCATGTATGCCGAAGGGCGGGGCGTCTCGCAGGATGAGCAGCTGGCGCTGCACTGGTTCTATCAGGCGGCGCTGGGCGGCAGCGAATCGGCCCGCGAATGGCTGGCGGTGATACGGCGCGAGTGGCGCGATCGGCTGGCCGCCGCTGATGCCTGACTGCTGCAAACGGTGTCCACTTGGCGTTTGATCCCGGCTCCGGCCGGGTTCTTTTTTGCCGGAACGGCGAGATGTCCGGGATGCGAACCGGGCCAGCGTCTGCCCCGCCCGGCTCGTGCTAGCTTCGACTGCACACGCATGCTCTTCCGCTCGCAATCGCCGTGACGGTGGTACCTCATCTGAAGACGCGCTCAACCCCCCGGGCGGGCATGGCCCGGCAGGTCGCGACGGCGCTGGTCGTCGACGACTCGCGGCTGGCTTGCGCCGCGCTCGGCAAGCTCCTCGAGCAGCGCGGCATCGCTGTGGCAATGGCGCTCTCCGGCAGCGAAGCGCTGGAATACCTGCGCGGCACCCGGCCCGATATCGTCTTCCTGGGCGACATGCTCGCCGAGATGGACGGCTTCGAAGTCGCGCGGCGGGTGCTCGCCGACCCGGCCTGCCGGCAGCTGCCGGTGGTGGTGTATAGCTCCGAGGCCAGCGCAGAAAACCAGGCCAGGGTTCGCCGGCTTGGTGCCGTCGGTCTGCTCGGCAAGCCACCCGACCCGGCAACGCTGGATGCGGTACTGGCGAAGGTCGCCGGCCGGCCCGCTGCGGCACCGGCGCTAGCCGACCTGGAACGCCGGCTGCGCCAGCTGGCCGAGGAAGGAGCCGAACGGATCGCTGCCGATACCGCCCGCAGGGTCGGTACCGCTGCCGCCCGGGCGCTGCTTCCAGAGCTGATGGAAGAGGCCCGGCGGGTGGCAATCGACAGCGTCGACGATGCCGAACTGCAGCGGCGGCTGCGGGGCCTGATCGAGCAGGACGCGGCTCCGCTGCTGCGGCGGGAACTGCTGACGGCAGCGCAGCAGGCGGCCGAAGCGGTACTGCAGGCCGAGCTGGAGAACCGCGCGGCGGCGCTGGATGAGCGGCTGCTGGAATCGGCGCGGCTGTTCGCCGCGGCCGAGGTTTCGGCAATGCGCGGCCCGCTGCTCGGCAAGGCAGTCGCGGCCGGAGCGGCAGCGGGGCTGCTCGCCGGCGTTGCGGCAGGGCTGCTGTTCTAGCGGGGCTGTCGGCGGGAGTTTCCGCCAAGGGCGGTTATTTCTTCGTCCCGCGCGCAGAGGCGATCCGGTCCGCCATCCGGATCGGTTCCGGCAGGCGGTAGCGGGTCAGGCAGCGCAGCACCCAGTCCACCGCCTCCTGATGCGTCACCAGATGTCCCGGCGAGACGAACAGCGGCCGTACGCCGCTGCGGCTGCGCAGCACGGTGCCGATCCGTTCGCTGCCGGCCATGAGCGGCGATCGGTCGCCCTTGTCCTGTCCCGGTTCCCGATAGTGGCCGGTCAGCCGCGATTTGCCGACGCCGATGCTGGAAATGCCGGTCACCAGCCCTAGGTGGGTGGCGATGCCGACCCGGCGCGGGTGGGCGATGCCCTGGCCGTCGCACAGCAGCAGGTCTGGCCGCTGTCCGAGCTGCTCCAGCGCCTTCAGCACGACCGGGATTTCGCGGAACGACAGCAGCCCTGGCACGTAGGGAAACCGCACCGGATCCAGGGCGGTGACGCATTCCAGCGGCTCCAGCTCGGGGAAGCGATACAGCGCGATCGCGGCGCGGGCGGTGCGGCCCTCATCGGTAAAGCCGGTATCGACCCCGGCGATCAGCCGGACCGGCTGCTGCAGCGGCGTCAGCTGGATCTGCGTGCGCAGCCGCTGCTGGATGGCGACCGCCTCGGCGGCGGTCACGTCCCAGGCGTGCCGCAGGGGCTTGGCTGGCTGCGCCATCGCGTCTCCTCCGATCTCGCCTCTGCCCCAGCTATGGGCGCCGGTTCCAGCCCGTGCAAGCCTGCTAAGGGCAGGGGTTGGGCTGGCGGGTGTGGATCGCCTCGATGCCGGCCAGCACCTCCTCGGAGAGCGTCAGCGACAGGCTGGCGATGTTCTCCTCGAGCTGCGTCATGCTGGTCGCGCCGATGATGTTGCTGGTCACGAATGGCCGGCTGGTGACATAGGCAAGCGCCATCTGCGCCGGGCTCAGGCCATGCTCGCGGGCGAGCGCGACATACTCGGCGATGGCGCGCTGGCCTTCCTCTTTCAAATACCGGGTGAAGCGCGAGTACAGCGTGATGCGGCTACCTGCCGGGCGGGCGCCGCCGAGGTATTTGCCGCTCAGCATGCCGAAGGCGAGCGGCGAGTAGGCCAGCAGCCCCACCTGCTCGCGGTGGCTGATCTCGGCCAGCCCCACCTCGAAGGTGCGGTTGAGCAGGTTGTACGGGTTCTGGATGCTTACCACCCGCGGCAGCCCGAGCTGCTCGGCGGCGGCGAGGAAGCGCATCACGCCCCAGGGCGTTTCGTTGGACAGGCCGATGTAGCGGATCTTGCCCTCCTCCACCAGCTTGGCAAGAGCGGTCAGCGTTTCCTCGATATGCGGCGGGTATTTCTCTTCGGCTGGCGTATAGCCGAGCTGGCCGAAGAAATTGGTGCGGCGGTCCGGCCAGTGCAGCTGGTAGAGGTCGACGTAATCGGTGCGCAGGCGCTTGAGCGAGCCTTCCAGCGCCTCCCGGATCGTCGGCTCGACGAAACGGGTGCGGCCATTGCGGATGTGGGCGAGCCCGTTGCCGGGGCCGGCGATCTTGGTGGCGATGATGACGTCATCGCGCCGGCCGCGGGCTGCCAGCCAGCTGCCGATGTAGGCTTCGGTCCGGCCCTGGGTTTCCGGCTTGGGCGGCACCGGGTACATCTCGGCGGCGTCGATGAAATTGATGCCCTGCGCCAGGGCGTAATCCAGCTGCGCATGAGCCTCGGCCTCGGTGTTTTGCTCGCCCCAAGTCATGGTGCCCAGGCAGATGGCACTGACTTTGAGGTCCGTTCGGCCGAGCTGGCGGTACTCCATGGGTTGCTTCCTCTGGCTGGCGACGTGGTTCGGGTGCCGCGTGACACTGCTGATGGGCGTTAGTATGCCGCAGCATGCCGGGCGCTGCAGGCAGGCGACAGGCAAAAAAATGGCGGGGCCGGTTCATGCCGCGCCCCGCCAAGAGGAGGAGAAGAGAAACTCAGGACCTGCCAGGTCGCTCAGATAAGGCTGCTTCGCAGCGGATCAAGCATGCCGATGCTTGAGAGTTGCTTCCGTGGAGCGGCCCAGCCTGTCCATCAGCCGCCGCCACATGCGGACAGCTGCTGCAGCGATGTAGTCGCTGCGGTAGGCGCGGGCCTTCTGCTCGATGCGAACGATGTCGCTCCAGTCGGGAATGCTGATGTTGAGCTCGTCGTAGCTGCTCTTGCTCATCGGTGTCGCCTCCCGGCCGTGTGGCCTCAAAGAATGTGCTCTCATGTTGCAGTGCATCATAACAAGGCCCGGCTCCAAGATAATCCGGTAAACTGGAAAAAGATTTATTCCTGTCGTTCATCAATCATGGGTGGGTAATGGAGCAGCTGACGGAGATGCAGGTCTTCATCCGGGCCGTGGAAGAGCAAGGCTTTTCGGCAGCCGCTAGGGCACTGGATCTGACGCCGTCGGCGGTCAGCAAGCTGATCCGGCGGCTGGAGGACCGGCTGGGCGTGCGGCTGTTCAACCGCACCACCCGCCGGATCAGCCTGACCGACGCCGGGCGTCGTTATTACCAGCATTGCCGCCGCATCCTGGCGGACATCGCGGCTGCGGAAGAGGAAGTCAGCGCGCTGGGGAAGGCCGTGAGCGGGCGCTTACGAGTCGCGGTCATGTCGACCTTCGGCCGGGTGGTGGTAGTGCCGCAGCTGCGGCCGTTTCTGGAGCGTCACCCGAAGCTGACCCTGGAGCTGGAACTGACCGACAGGCCGCCGGATGTGGTCAAGGAAGGGCTGGATCTGGCCATCCAGCTCAACGAGCAGGTGGAGGATCCGTCGCTGGTGGCGCGCCGGCTGGCGGTCAACGAGCGCATCATCTGCGCCAGCCCGGATTACCTCGACCGTCGCGGGGTGCCCGAAAGTCCGGAAGAGCTGCGTCACCATAACTGCCTGACGCTGCATTCCATGTCGCGTCTCAACGACTGGGAATTCGAGGATGCGTCCGGTCGTCGTACCGTGCGCGTCAGGGGCAGTTTCCACGCCAACACCGCCGACGCGCTCTATCAGGCGGCCCTGGCCGGGATCGGACTCGCCCGGCTGTCGATCTGGCTGGTAGCCGACGACATCCGCGCCGGTCGGCTGTGCCGGGTGCTGCCCGAGTACACCCATACCGACTCGGCTTATTCGGTGTTCTATCCGCAGGGCCGCTACCAGTCGCCCAAGGTACGGGCGTTCGTCGATTTTCTGGTGGAGCTGTTCACGCCAGTGCCGCCTTGGGAGCGGGCCGCTTGAGTCGTCGTGGCAGGGCTGTCGGGGCCGGTGTCAGCGGGGCGGTGCGCACTCGGCGCAGCGCCGTGACCGTGCCTGCTCGAGCTGCTCGCACAGCAGCTGGGCGCCATCCAGGATGCGCGGGCCTTGCCGCTGGACCAGGTCGGCCGGCACGAAGAACAGGTTGCCGCGCCGCACCGCCGTAAGCTGGGGCCAGCGCTGCCAATCGTCCAGCCAGGCTGGCGCATCGATGCCGATGCCGCTGGCGACGATGGCCTCAGGGTCGGCGGCCAGGACCGCCTCCAGGCCGACCTGCGGCGCGAGCGTCGGCAGCCTGGCGAATATGTTGCGGCCGCCGCACAGCTCGATCACCTGGCTGATCATCTGCTCGCCGTTGACGGTCATCAACGGTTGGTTCCAGATCTGGTAGAACACCCGCACCAAGGGCCGCTGGGAATAGCGCTCAGCGAGTTCTCGCTGGCGCGCCAGGAACGCCCGCGCCGCCGGTTCGGCAACCGCTTTCGTGCCGGCCAGCTGTCCGAACTGCACCAGGGTGCGCGGGATATCCTCCAGCCGGCGCGGCTCTGAAACGAAGACGGTCAAGCCGAGAGCCCGCAGCCGGGCGATGGTGCGTTCGCCGTTACCGCTCTGCCAGGCAATGACCAGGTCGGGTCTGGACGCCAGGAGGCGTTCGACGTCGATGCCGCTGGAGCTGCCGACCTGCGGCAGAGCCTGCGCGGCCGGGGGATGGTCGCTGTAGCTGCCGACGGCGACGATGTGCTCGCCGGCGCCGGCGGCGAACAGCAGCTCGGTGATGTGCGGGGCGAGGCTGACGATGCGCTGCGCCGGCCCGGGGAGGGTGACGGCGCGACCGGCGTCGTCGGTCACGGTGAGGGCAGCGCCGACGCCGGCCGCCGCCAGGGCGAGAACAAGGCTGATCAACAGACGCAGCAGGTTCAGCATGTTTCGTCGGCCCAGATGCGAATCAAGGCGTGGATCTGCCGTACGCCGTCGGTCAGCGCCGCCGGGCCGGGCTGCAGGATGTCGCTGGACTTGATCTCGTGCAGCCGCCCTGCCCGCACCGCCGAGATTGCCTTCCAGCCCGGTCGGGCTGCCACCTGCTCCGGCCGGAAACGCTTGCCGCACCAGGAGCCGATGATGAGGTCGGGGTTGCGCCTTACCACCTCCTGAGGATCGGCGATGATGCGGTTCTTCGCCAGCGGTTCGCCGGCCAGTTCGCCGAAGCAATCCTCGCCGCCGGCCAGCTCGATCAGCTCCGAGACCCAGCGAATGCCGGAAATCAACGGCGCGTCCCATTCCTCGAAATACACCCGCGGCCGGCGCGGCAGGGCGGCAGCGGCGGCTGCCAGTGCATCCAGCTCCTGCTGCAGGGTGGCGATCAGCGCCTCCGCCTTGTCGACGGCGCCGATCAGCGCGCCGACCGTGTGGATCATGCCGAAGATGCCGGCCACAGAGCGGTGGTTGAACACGTGCACCGACAGTCCGCGACGGATCAGTTCGGCGGCGATGTCGGCTTGAATGTCGGAGAAGCCCAGCACCAGATCTGGTTCCAGCGCCAGGATGCGTTCGATCCTGGCGCTGGTGAAGGCGCTGACCTTGGGCTTTTCCTTGCGCGCCTGCGGCGGCCGGACGGTGAAGCCGGAGATGCCGACGACGCGGTCCTGCTCCCCGAGCAGATACAGCGTCTCGGTGGTCTCCTCGGTGAGGCAGACGATGCGGCGGGGTGTGTTGGCGGCGAAGGTCACGGCAGCAGCAGCCTGGCGATCGCCTCCGGATTGGAGGGGAAGTACAGCTGCGCGCTGGATGCCGTCAGCCGGTCCTGGCGGTAGACCGGCTCGGCGGTCGGCCCCCCATTGGGGCAGACGCCGTGGGCAACCGTGGGCGCGCTGGTGGTCACCGTGGCGTAGTGGAAGCTGTTGCCGCGCAGCTCGCCCTCCGGCAGTGCCAGGCGCTGCGGTCCTAGGGCGCGCAGCTGTGAGCCGATGCGCGCCTCCCCCGGCAGCACACCGGTGAGCCGGTGCCGCGCACCATCGGCGCCGGTCAGCGCCTCCAGCAGATACAGCAGGCCACCGCCTTCGGCCAGCAGCGGCCGGCCGGCACGGTGATGAGCGCGCACCGCCGACAGCAGCGCGGTGTTGGCCGCCAGCGCCGGCAGATGCAGTTCGAGCTGGCCGCCGGGCAGGTACAGGCTGTCGGCTTCCGGCAGCCGCGCTTCGGCAAGCGGCGAGAAGAAGCGCAGTTCCGCCCCCAGGGCGCGCAGCAGGTCCAGATTGGCCTGATAGATGAAGCAGAACGCCACGTCCCGGGCAACGGCGATACGCAGGCCGCGCAGCAGGGGCGGCAGCGGCCCGCTGCCAGCGGCATGGAATGCCACCGGCGCCGGCAGCTCCGCCAGCGGCTGCCCGGCAAGCGCCTGCGCCACGGCATTCAGCCGCTGGTCGAGGTCGGCCAGCTCGTCCGGCCGCGCCAGGCCAAGCTGGCGTTCCGGCAAGGCAAAGCCGGCCTCGCGGGGCAGGCTGCCCAGCAGCGGCGTGGCGGCATCAAGATCAGCCGCGAGCAGGTCGCGATGGTAGGCGCCGGCAACACCGTTGGCCACCAGTCCGGCAAATGGCAGGGCCGGCCGGTAGTGGGCCAGGCCGTGGGCCACGGCGGCAAAGGTCTGTGCCATGGCGGCAGCATCCACCACCGCCAGCACCGGCACGCCAAAGAGCTGCGCCAGATCCGCGCTGCTGGGGCTGCCGTCGAACAGCCCCATCACGCCCTCGATCAGGATCAGATCGGCCTCGCCGGCGGCCTCGAACAGCAGCTGCCGGCAGTGCGCCTCGCCGCCCATGAACAGATCGAGCTGATGGCAGGGCGCCCCGGCGGCGGTGGCAAGCAGCATCGGGTCGAGGAAATCGGCGCCGGTCTTGAACACCCGTACCTGCCGCCCGCGCTGGCGGTGCAGCCGGGCCAGCGCCGCCGTGACGGTGGTCTTGCCCTGGCCGGAGGCCGGCGCAGCGATCAGCAGCGCCGGACAGTGGCGGACAGTCTCAGTCATGCGCCCGCATCGCCTGCCTGGGACCCGGCGCCGGCAGCTCGATGAGGTGCCGTGCTTCATTCATGACGAACTTCCTCATGGTGCCGGCGCATAGTGCAAGGTGACGAAGAAGGTCCGGCCGGGCTGGTTAAAGAAGGACGAGGTCTCGTAGTCCTTGTCGAAGACATTGTTGACCTCGGCCTGCAGTCGCCAGTCCTTGCCGAGGACGATGCCGGCCCTTAGGTCGAGCAGGCCGTAGCCGCTCAGCTCGCGGGTGTTGGCCGGATCGTCGTAGCTGCGGCTGGCGGCAAAGAATGTTCCACCAAG
>JAJUFY010000186.1 GCA_029263635.1 Ectothiorhodospiraceae bacterium
CTTGCCATCCTTGCTGAGGAAACCGGTCAGCACGTCCAGGGGCGCTCCCGCCGGACGGTCGTTCTCGAAGGGCACGAAGATTACCTTGTAGCCGCTGTGCGGCCGGCGGTTCCAGGAACCGTGCTGGCCGATGAACATGCCCTGCGCGAAGCGCGGCGGCAGGCTGTTGCCTTGCGCATGAGCGAGGCCCAGCGAGGCCGTGTGCGGGCCCAGCGCGTAGTCCGGAACGATGGTGCGGGCCACCAGATCCGGGCGCTGCGGCTTCACGCGCGGATCCGGGTGCTGACCGAAGTAGCTGTACGGCCAGCCGTAGAAGCCGCCCTCCTGCAGCGCCGTCATGTAGTCCGGCACCAGATCGCTGCCCAGTTCGTCGCGCTCGTTGACCGCCACCCACAGCGCACCCGTTTCCGGTTCCCAGGCCAGGCCGACCGGGTTGCGCAGACCGTCCGCGAAAATTCGGTGCGCGCCGGTGACACGGTCGATTTCCCAGACGGCGGCGCGGCCTTCCTCCGCGGCCATGCCTCGCTCGCCGACATTGCTGTTGGAGCCGACGCCGACATAGAGCTTGCTGCCGTCCGGGCTGGCGATCAGGCTCTTGGTCCAGTGGTGGTTGATGGAGCCGGCCGGCAGGTCGACGAGCTTGCGGCCCGGCGCGGTGATCCGGGTCTGGCCGGGCGAGTAGGGGAAGGCGACGACGGCATCGGTATTGGCGACGTACAGCGTCTCGCCGACCAGAGCCATACCGAAGGGCGAGTGCAGTCCCTCCAGCAGTACAGAGCGCTGGTTGGCCTTGCCGTCGCCATCGGTGTCGCGTAACAGGGTGATGCGGTTGGCGCTGGGGACGCGGGCGCCGGCACGGCTCAGAACCCGTTTGGCGGCCCAGCCCCTGATCCCGGTGTAATCCTCCGGCTTGGGAGGTTCGCTGGTTTCGGCAACCAGCACATCGCCGTTGGGCAGGACGTACAGCCAGCGCGGGTGGTCCAGCCCCTCGGCGAAGGCCGTTACGGACAATCCATCAGCCGGCGTGGGGCGAGCGTCGGCGGGCCAGCCGGTGGCGGGAGCAACGTGTATCGTTGGAATCGGCGATAGCTGCGGCGGTGGCAGGGCCGGCTCCGGGCCGATGCCGGCGGATACCGGCAAATGGGCAATGCTGCCGCAGCCGCTGATGCCCAGCGTCATGGCGAGTGGTGCCACCAGATGCCGCAGGCGCATGCGCCATCCTCACAAGCTCAGGGCCGTTGTTCAGGCAGCGGCCTTGTATGCATCCAGGCCGGAAACTCTGCACGCAATTCGGCGAACACCGGTTCCAGCGTCTCGGCAGTGCAATACGAACGGATCTTGCCGGGCGCGTACAGTGGATCGTGGGCGTACAGCGATTCAGCGAGTTCCCGGTCGCTATGGCTGGCCAGGAACAGGCTGACCTGCGTCCGGTTCCTGGTGCCGCCGTTGGTGAGATGATTCCGGCAGACTTCGTAAATCAGCCGGTGGTGTGACTCGTCCGTGGCACTGACCCTCGACTAAAGGCTGACCTGTCGATATGGGGTCGGTGCGGGTACTTGTCGAGTCCGTTCCGGAGTCGGCCAGGCGGGCATAGGGCTCGGCCGGGCCAGTTCGCCGTGACTGGTCCGTCTCGAACCCCGGACGACTGCTGGCGGAGGGGCAGCAGCGTGCTAGGCCTCGCTTCTGGGAACGGGATTGCCGTTGGCCCGCCGGAACGGGCCGTTGCGCGGTGCCGTCGGGACCGTCCGCGCATTGTTCTGCTGCTCGCGCGTCTCCAGCATGAACCGTGTCAGGGCGATGCCAAGCGACAGTACCACCGGCCCCAGAAACAGGCCGACGGTGCCGAAGGCGCTGACGCCGCCGATGACGCCGATGAACACGGTGAGCGCGCCGATCCTGGCGCGGCCCGACACGAAGTACGGGCGCAGCACGTTGTCGATGGTGCTGACCACCACGCCCCAGGCCAGCAGGATCACCGCCGCCACCCAGCGTCCCTGCACGGCCAGCGCAACCACGGCCGGGACCCAGACCAGCGGCGTACCGACCAGGGGCAGCAGAGCGAACAGCGCCGCCAGCACGCCGAACACCACCGGCGCCGGCAGGCCGAGCACCGCGAAGCCGATGCCGACCAGGACGCCCTGAATCAGCGCCGTCAGGCCGGTGCCGTAGATCAGCGCGTGTATGACCGAGCTGAGGTGGTCGAACAGACGCTGCTTGTCGGGCCTGGGCAGGGGAATCAGGCCGTGGACGGTGGCGAGCATGGTGCCGCCGTCGCGCAGCAGGAAGAACAGCACGAACATGGTGATGGTGAATCCGAAGGCCGTGCCGACCGCGCCCATGAAGATCTTGCCGCCCATCGCCGCCAGCGGTTGCAGCGCGGCCTTGCTGCCTTCCGAGATCCATTCCCGCAGCTGGCTGGGCTCGATGCCAAGCCGGCTTTGCAGGCCGGCGGCGAGCGTATCCAGGCTGTCGGAGCCCACGCCCGCTGCGCCCTGGCCGCTCATCTGCTCGGAGGCGAGCCGCTGCGCGAGCTTGAGGACCTCGTCCACCTGCACGGCGAAGGCGGCACCCAGCCCGGTCAGGGGGCCGAGCACGATCAGAATGGTAGCGACCGTCAGCAGGCTGGCGGCGATGCTGTTGCGGCCGCGTAGCAGCCGGGTGAGCCGGATCTGCAAGGGGTGCAGCAGGAAGGCGATGAACGCGGCCCAGGCCAGGGCCGCATACAGCGGCAGCAGGATGCGATAGCTCAGAAAACCGAGCACGAACAGGGTCAGCAGCGCGAAGGTGCGCGCATAGAATACTTCGCCCAGAGGCGTAGGTCGCGGTCTCGCATTCACAGGGGCAACTCTCTGCCGGTCAGTCATCGATCAGCAGATGAGGACGATCGGGCGTTTTCTCACCTGCCGGCCGCCATCCAGGTGGCCGGCGAGGAGCCGGCATCAGGCGTAGCCGTGGGCGCGCCGGCTCTGATAGCTCCAGGCCATGACGGCGCCGAACACCAGGTGATTGACCAGGGTCGCCGGGCCGCGCAGGCCGCCAAACCAGGTGAAGGCCTGGGTCAGCAGGTAGAAGTTGACCAGGTAGATCACCAGGCCGAGCGCTGCGCCGGTCAGCAGCGATTTGCCGAGGCCGGCGCGTTCGATCAGCGGTGCCAGGATCCAGGCCGTCATGATCGACAGTCCGAAATGCACTAGCAAGGCGACCAGCGTGACGCCCAGCCCGAAGCCCGTATCGGGGAGCACGCCGGGGCCGAGGGCGATCGCGGCGATCATGCGCAGCGGCAGCCAGGGGCTGGCGCCGTAGAACAGTGCCGAAATCAGCGTCTGCAGGACCAGGAACGTGATGCCGGCGACCAGAGCGGCATAGATGGCCGTGCCCCAGCGCGTTGCTTCCAGCTTTTGGGCGAAAGTGGGGGTGATCGCAGCCATGGCGCCTCCTCTTTCCGAGTCCGCGGTGTTCCGCGTACCCCGTAGGTTGAGGCGGCCGCTGCCGAACCAAAGGCCGGCGTCAGGCCAGCGCAGTCTCCGGGACCCGTTCCAGCCAATCGTAGAGCCGGTGCCAGGCCACCTGATGACGCTGCACGCGCGGATCGGGGATCTCATGGACGCCGATGCCCCGGTCCGCCGCCTGAACGTAGAACTGCGAGTCATGCAGCTGGGTCACGATGGGAATGTTGAGGCTGCGCAGGAAGCGTTGCAGGGCCTGGAAGCCCAGCGTCGATTCGCGGACCCGGTTGGGAATGATGCCGATCCGGGTGCGGTCGCTGCGCAGCTTGGCGATCAGCATCAGGTCGCGAATGAAGTTGGCGGCGGCGTGGGTATCGATGGGCGAGGGGAGTACTGGGATCAGGATGACGTCGGCGCCTCGCACCCGTTCCATCAGCTCCAACCGGTCCATGCTGGCCGGCGTGTCGAGCACCAGCCGCTGGGTGCCCGGCGGCACCCGGGTCTGCCAGGCACGGGTGACGCCGAGCGACTGCCGAAAGGCCTGTACCCCGTGAATGGGCGGATACTCCAGGCTGCGCTGTTTCAGCCAATGCGTGCTCGAGCCCTGCACATCGTAGTCGAAAAGCGCAGTGTTGTAGCCGCGACTGGCGTAGTAGCTGACCAGGTTGGTGGTTATGGTGGTTTTGCCACAGCCACCCTTGGTGTTCATCACAACAATTCGGCGCATTATTCTGTTTTTCCTGCCGGTCTCGCCCGGCTTGCCCGACTGTGCGAATGTTGCCACGGGATCGCTTCGGAAGGGAGATGATCCCGCGGTATCGGAGACAGTAACCGGCAATATAGTGAACTATTTCGCGGATCCGTGCTGTGACGGGTGTGGCCGACAGACGATCCGCGTGCCGGGCCGCGCATCGGCCGCCCGGGCTGCAGTCCGCTTCGCCGACAGTCAGCGCCGGCGTTTCAGCAGCTCGCCGAGGCCGGCCAGGGCCTTGTGGGTCGCCGTCGGCGGATCGCTGGGGCGGAGATCGCCGTTGCCGTAGCGGGCGGCATCGACGTAGCGGCTGTGCTCGTGGTCGTGGCAGTACAGGCACAGCAGCTCCCAGTTGCTGCCGTCCGGCGGATTGTTGTCGTGATCGTGGTCGCGGTGGTGCACGGTCAGCTCGCGCAGGTTGGCCCTGCCGAACTCCCGACCGCAGCGGCCGCAAATCCAGGGAAAAAGCCTGAGCGCCTGCTCGCGGTAGCCCTGTTCGCGCTTCAGGCGCTCGGCCTGGGCGGCGGCGACGATGCGGTCCAGTCGTGCCTGGTCAGGAGTCCTCGATGTGCCTGCCATGCCTGCCTCGTTGCTTCGGCGATCAAGTCCCCCTAAATGTAGCCCTTTCCGCGGCAGGGGAAAGCGCCTAGCGTTCGAAGCTGTAGATGTCCATGGCGAGGATGCGTTCGGTGATCGCCGCGTGGTGGCGGTTGACGGCC
>JAJUFY010000221.1 GCA_029263635.1 Ectothiorhodospiraceae bacterium
CCGGCCATCGAGACGAAACAGCGGATGCGGGGCGATCTCGATGGTCAGATAGATGTCGCCGCGGCTGCCGCCCGCGCCGGGGGCGCCCTGCCCCGCGAGCCGGATCTGCTGGCCTGGTTGCACGCCGGCCGGGACCTTCACCCGCAGGGTGCGGGCCTGGGGGGCGGCGTTGCCGGCGGCCGGCGACGGTGCATGCACCGTGATCTGGCGGGTAGTGCCTCTGTAGGCGTCCTCCAGGCTGATGGTCAGGGTCCGGTGCTGATCGGCTGGCTTGCGGCTGCGGCGCTCCACGCGGTCGAACACGCTGCCGCCGCGGCGCTGGCTGCCGCGGTTGCCGCCGAACAGGCTCTCGAAGAAATCGCTGAAGATGCCTTCCGAGCTGTTGTCGCGCGCCTGCTGCCAGCCGGGCGGCGGACGGAAGTCCTGGCCGGCGCGCCAGTTGTTGCCCAGCCGGTCGTACATGCTGCGCCGCTGCGGGTCCTTCAACACCTCGTAAGCTTCGGCGACTTCCTTGAAGCGAGCCTCGGCTCCTGGTTCCTTGCTGACATCCGGATGGTATTTGCGGGCGAGCCGGCGATAGGCCGTCTTGATCTCGTCGGCAGTTGCATGGCGCGCCACCCCGAGCAGCTTGTAATAATCCTTGTATTCCATCGTGCAGTCTTGGCGTGGCGTCTGGTGGAGCGACGAGATGATACGCCGGACAGGGGGACGGCGGGAACACAGGTCGTGCTAGTGTCTTGCCGCTTGAACCCGCACTGCGATGCTGGTATAAAACTCGCCCTTCGGTCGACGAGGTCGACGCGGTTGATGCTGCTCGGTTAGGAGCCAGAACATGTCCAAGGTTTGCCAGGTGACGGGCAAGGGCCCGATTACGGGAAACAACGTCTCCCACGCCAACAACAAGACGCGGCGGCGCTTCCTGCCGAATCTGCAGTACCATCGCTTCTGGCTCGAGAGCGAGCGGCGTTGGGTGCGCCTGCGGGTGTCCGCCAAGGGTATGCGCATCATCGACAAGCTGGGCATCGAGCAGATCGTCCAGGATCTGCGCGCCCGCGGCCAGAAGGTTTAAGGAGCGTCTGACATGCGCGACAAGATCAAGCTGGTTTCCTCGGCCGGAACCGGCCATTTCTACACGACCGACAAGAACAAGAAGAGCACGCCGGACAAGCTGGAGTTCAAGAAGTACGATCCGGTCGTGCGCAAGCACGTGATCTATCGCGAAGCGAAGATCAAGTAAGCGCCCCGGTGCTCACGCAAAAAGCCCGCCGAAAGGCGGGCTTTTTCGTTGGTGCGATTCCTGATTAGCCTGTACCTATATTGATCGGGCAGTTGGGCGGTACCGGCTGCCCCGCATTCCGAGGCAGCCGGTCGACGGCTACGCTGGCTGCAGCGAGTAGCTGCGCAGCTTGAGCGAGAATTCCTGCAGCGCCTTTACGCCGCTGGCTTCGGCCTGGCTGCACCAGGTCTGCAGGTTCTTGAGCAGCGCCTCGTGGGTGGTGGCGGAGCGCGCCCAGACTTCCTGCAGCCGCTGGCGGAACTCGTAGACGGTCTTCAGTCGCTGGCTGATGGTGAGCGCGTTCTGCAGGCGCTCCCGCTGGCGCGGGTTGATCAGCCGCTCGTTGCGCATCAGCGCCCGCCGTGCGCGGCGCAGCAGGCGCCGGTAGCTGCGGTCCAGCCGGCGCCGCTCCTCGGCCAGCGTCGGCGCGATGACCTCGCGCGCATAGCTCGCCATGACGTGCAGGCGGTTGGTGATGATGGCGGTGACGGTGTCCTGATCCAGGGTCCGCTTGTTGGGCACGATGACCGGCGTCGGGGCTACCCGCTTGACATGGGCAAGCCCCAGGGCCGACAGACCGCGGATGTACTGCCAGCCGAGGTCGAACTCCCAGGGCTTCAGGGCGAACTTGGCCGAGCTGGGGAAGGCGTGGTGATTGTTGTGCAGCTCCTCGCCGCCGATCAGCACGCCGATCGGGGAGATGTTGCGGGAGGCGTCGGCCGGTTCGTAGTTGCGATAGCCCCAGTAGTGACCGATGCCGTTGATCACGCCGGCAGCCCAGAACGGGATCCAGACCATCTGCACGACCCAGATGACCGTCCCGGCAACCGGTCCGAACAGGACCACGTCGATCGCTGCCATCAGCAGGATGCCGAGCCAGCTGAAGCGGCTGTAGAGATTGCGCTCGATCCAGTCATCCGGCGTGCCGTGGCCGAACTTGCGCACGGTCTCGACATTGCCCGCCTCGCGCCGGTACAGCCAGGCGCCGCCCCACAGCACCCGGTTGATGCCGACCACCTGCGGGCTGTGCGGGTCGTCGGGAGTCTCGCAGCGGGCGTGGTGCTTGCGGTGCACCGCGACCCACTCCCTGGTGACCATGCCCGTGGTCAGCCAGAGCCAGAACCGGAAGAAATGCGCCACTGCCGGGTGCAGATCCAGCCCGCGGTGGGCCTGATGCCGGTGCAGATAGATGGTGACGCTGGCGATGGTGATATGCGTCAGGACCAGGGCAGCCAGGACGTAGCCCCAGACCGGTAGCTCAAGAAGGCCTTGCCACATGATCATCGGCTCCGCATAACTGTGGTGGTAGTAGAACAACAGCTCTGAAGAGCGTGAGATGCCGTGCTCGCAATCAACATGGGGCTGCTGCGGTCAGCGGCAAGCTCCGTTGTGCCGACAGCTCACGCTGGTTATGCTGCAAGCATAGCTTTTATACCACCCGTTGCCGTCAATCGGAGCCCTGGATGGTGGGCAGGTCAGTGGAGTTGGCCTGTCAGCGGTTATGTACGCCGAGCGGTCGGGAAAGCCAGCTCCGGCGTCCAGCCAAGGCCGATCATGCACGACGTTTTCGTTGCCAGACAACCGATTTTTGACCGTGATCTGAACATCTTTGGTTACGAGCTGCTGTCGCGACGCGCCAACACTGCCGCAGCCCCCGTGCTCGACGGTGACACCGCCACAGCCGAGGTCATCCTCAACACGTTTACTGCGATTGGTTTCGAGGAACTGGTCGGCGAGCATTACGCCTTCCTGAACATGACCCGTCGCTTCCTCTTGCAGCAGCAGCCGCCGCTGATCCTGCCGGCGTCGCGGGTGGTGCTGGAAGTGCTGGAAGACACGCTCCCCGATGCGGAGCTTATCAACGCGCTCAGAGGCTGGGCCGAGCGGGGCTATACCATCGCGCTCGATGATTTCATCGTGCGGGATTCGACGCTGCCGCTGCTTGATGTGGCGCACATCGTCAAGGTCGAGGTCAATGCCTTGACCGAAGCCGAGCTCAAGGAACAGGTGCAGGCATTGCGCCGCTACCGGCCGCGGCTGCTGGCGGAGAAAGTCGAGACGCGGGAGCAGTTCGAGCTGTGCCGCCGGCTGGGATTCGACTATTTCCAGGGTTTCTTCCTGGAGCGGCCGCAGGTCATGCAGGGCACTTCCATTTCGACGGCACGGCTGCCGGTGGTGATGCTGCTGGCGGCTCTGTATCGGCCGGAAGTGGACGTCGAGGAGCTGGAGGAGATCATCAGCCGCGACGTCTCGCTCAGCTATAAGCTGTTGCGGTACCTGAATTCGCCGCTGTTCCCGGTCCGGCGGCCGATCGATTCGATCTATCAGGCGGTCGTCTACCTGGGAATGGAGGAATTGCGGGTCTGGGCGTCGCTGGTGATCCTCAGCGCGGTGCCGAATGCACCAAGGGCCCTGGTCGTCATGCTCATGGTGCGGGCCAAAATGTGCGAACTGCTGGCGCGCGGGCTCGGCCATGCCGAGCCTAGACGCTGCTTCACCGTTGGCCTGTTCTCGGGGCTGGATGCGCTGCTGGATGTGCCGTTGCCGCAGCTTTTGGACCGCATCGCCCTGGGAGAGGAAATGACCGCGGCGCTGCTGCGCCGGCAAGGCGACAGCGGCCGCATCCTCGAGTGCGTGCTGCGCTATGAGCAGGCCGACTGGGATCACATCGTCCGGCTGGGAGTGGCGCCGCAGGTGGCGGTCAGTGCCTACCTGGATGCGGTACGCTGGGCAAATCAGGCGCCGTTCCAAACCTAGGCAGGAGATCATGCTGGGGGCAGCAACGGATGGCTGAAGAGACCCTGCTGCAGGCCCGCGAGCTGTGCCGGCGATACGGCGACCGCACGGCGCTGGAGAACCTGGATCTCAGTGTCCGCCGTGGCGAGATCGTCGGCCTGCTCGGGCCCAACGGCGCGGGCAAATCCACCACCCTGCGCAGCCTGAGCGGCACCCTGCCGCCCCATCGGGGCACGGTCACGGTCGCAGGCGCCGATCTGTTCGCCGCGCCCCGGCAGGCGCGGCGGCGGCTCGGCTATCTGCCGGA